>DAOWDR010000424.1 GCA_030638935.1 Desulfobacteraceae bacterium
CAGCTTTTAGCATCGGCTTGCTGCACAATCTGAATGTGAAGCGCTTCAGGGTGCAGGCCCTGGTGATGTGTCCCACCCGGGAGCTGGCAGAGCAGGTGGCCGGCGAGCTGAGGCGCCTAGCCCGTTTCAAACACAATATCAAGATTGTAACCATCTGCGGCGGGGTGCCCTTTCTGCCCCAGCAGATCTCTCTGGAGCACCAGGGACATATTGTGGTGGGAACTCCCGGGCGCATTGAACAGCATTTAAAGCGCAGAACCATGAACCTTGATCATGTCACCACCCTTGTTCTGGATGAGGCGGACCGAATGCTGGATATCGGTTTTAGCGACAGCATTGACCTGATCATGGGTTATGTTCCTAAAACTCGCCAGACCCTTCTTTTTTCCGCTACATTTCCAAAGCCGATCCTTGAACTGAGCACGCGGTTTCAGAAAAACGCCCACCGGGTGGTGGTGGATGTTGAGCACGAAGAAAATGTTATTCGCCAATATTTTTACGAGTCCGGTTGGGAGTGGAAGCCCGTTGTTACGACTCAGATTTTAGAAGCATATAAGCCTGCATCGGCACTTATTTTCTGCAACACCAAGCTGCAGTGCAGGTCTCTTTCAACCTTCCTTGGGGCAAAAGGGTTTTCATCCCTGGCCATTCACGGTGACCTTGAGCAGAAGGATCGAACCGAAATATTGGTGCGCTTTTCCAACGGCAGCACCCCCATTCTGGTGGCCACGGACGTGGCAGCAAGGGGCCTTGATATCTCAGGGCTCAGTGCGGTAATCAACTTTGACCTCCCCTTTGAGCCGGAGGTGTATATCCACCGTATCGGCCGGACAGGCCGGGCCGGGAAAGAGGGGATGGCTTTCTCCCTTATGACGCCCAAAGAACGCTTCAGGCTGGAAGAGATAAATACCCTGATGGGCACAGCTTTTGAAATGTCTGATATCCAAGCGCTTGAGCCCGCAACCCAAGAGAGCGCCACACCTCCCATGGTGACCTTTTCCATCAACGGTGGGCGAAAGGCCAAGCTTCGGCCTGGAGATATCCTGGGTGCTCTAACCAAGGATGGAGGAATCGACGGAGGCTGCGTGGGCAAGATCAACTGCTTTGAGTTTTATTCCTACGTTGCCATTGAGCGCACCATGGCCGAGAAAGCCGAAAAAGCGCTCTCCAAAAACAAGATCAAGGGGCGGCACTTCATTGTTCACAGACATGAGTAATTGAGATAACGGTATTGATGTTATTACAAATTGTCCCCAAAAGGGGGTCACACCCAGGAAAATAAAACCGGCAGGCGGGATACCGGATAAAGGGAGATTCGTTCAAAGACAAGAATAAACAAAGTGGCGGGGTTTTATTTTTTTTTGATGAATTGATAAGACAGGGCTCCTGCACCTCCATAGCAGAGGGCGGCAATAATCATGACAACCTTAAATCCATAGATAATGGCAAGAACAGTTGCCAAAAGGATACTGATAACAGAAAAAAAGCCGTTAATCCCCCATGCCCAGGCCAGGGAAAACTCATCTTTTCCTTTTAAAAAGTTCAAGGCCCAGGGAAAAGGAATTCCCATTAAAAATCCTAAAGGTGCAATCATCATAAGGGCAAGGAACACTTTTTGCTCAATGGGATAGGATATTAAGAATGAAAACAGGGAGTCCATAAACATGAGATAAAACCCTGTAACAAGAACAATAAAAAAACTTGAATAAATAATCCTTTTGTTTTCAGGGAAAAGCCTTTCAGAAAACAGGCCGCCGATACCGGAAAAAATCAGAAATCCTGAAATAGTGACGGAAATGGAATAAGAAGGATGGCCTAAAAAAAGAATCATCTTCTGGATCATGGGCATTTCAATAAAAAAATACCCCATTGCAATAAGAGCAAAATAGGCAAATATGGTTTTTTCCATCCTTGTTACTTTTTGACCTGTTATCGCCAGGGGAAGGACAATAAAAATAAAGCTTAAAGCAAGGACAGGCAAAAGGATGATCAGGAGAACAAGGTACCCCCACTCGGTAACAGGAAGCTGGGATGGGCCATAGGCTTTAATATATTTGATCACGGCGGGTTTGAAAAAATTGTAAAAATAAGGCCTGTTGTCTGTGGCAGCACTGATATCAAAGTCATAGGCGTCAAGAAAGTTTTTTGAATCCTTGGACAAAAGTTTTTGCAATGCCCCATGATACACCGGTGTTTTAAGTTTGATAAACTGATTTACCTGTTTGTCAGGGATGCCTGGATAATACACCAGGTCAAAAAGCCGCTCTTTGGCAAATTTTTTAGTTTTTTCGATCATTTTTTTTCGGATGGGAGACTTGGAAACCTGAATCGTCAGGGTCTGAAGGGAGCGTATGGCGATCAGATGGTTTTGAGGCTCCTCTATTCCCATTTGCCCCAGCGCTTCTATCACCATATGAAATATTTTAATGTTGTCCCTTGGAGGGGTGACCACCCATCTGCTGATGGAAAGAAGCCCTGTGTCATTTAAATGCCCGACATAGTCTTTTATGGATTCAATGGTATATAAATAGCTCTCATTTAAGGCATAAACGCCTGACGCAGCAGTGTTATAGGCATCAATCATAGACAGCTCGATAAGGTCATATTTTTTTTGGGTCTGTTTTATGAAACTTCTTGCCTCATGGTTATGAATGGTCACATTTTCCCTTGAGTAGATATGCCCGGAATAAGGGCTGAATTGATTTTTCATAAGGGATATGACACCCGGGTCCACTTCAAGGGCATCAATATGTTTAAATTCGCTTAAAATTGATTTTAATATGGATTCTCCGCCGCCTGTCCCTATTATCAGCACATGGTTCCTTTTGTGCTCTTCCATCACATGAAAGGGGAGATAGCTTGCCATGTGCCGGAGGTATCGTATATCGTTTTTGTCACCGTTAAATGGGGTTATGGGACTCATTGAACCTGCGTTAAAAAAAATTCCTTTCTGAACCGGTACCTGGAAGGGAGATATCAGGCTTAGGCCCGGGGTGGAGCGAAGCCCCTCTGCCTGGACCACCTGTACGACAGCCAGAGGAGAGTATGCTTCATGAACAATTTGAGCGTTTGGCAGGTTTAATGCCCCTGAAATGGCTTTGTATTGGGATACTTTTTTAAACTGTGGAAAATAAAACAGCATCAAAACCAATGTGATAATTACAGCTGTTATTATTCCGGCGGTTAAGACATGTTTAACGCTGCCATGAAACGCCATTATCACGGCCGGCACCATTGCTGTGAGGATGATACCCAGCATGATATGAAGGGGGTGCCATAAAAATGATGCCGCAACCACTGCCAGGGAGCCGGCCCCTGACCCTAAAAGATTATAAAAATAGGTTTTTGAAACCGAGTGTTTTAAAAATGCCATACAAATGATCAAAGCACCCCAAAAAAAACAAAAACCCATGAGGGAAAAATACAGAAACATGCTGATGATCTGTCCCATACTAAAGGTGATTTCATAGGGATTAAAAACCAAGCTTGTGGAGATGATAAATCCAAGGGTTAAAAAAACAGGAAATAATATCAGCCCTGTAAAAAAGAACAGTGAAAATTTATTTATTATTTTTTTTTGAATTACACTGACAACAGAACCGCTGGTACCAAACCCCAAAAGCGCCATGGTGATAATCAGGGGCGAAAAATTGTGCCATTGTGCCCATGCAAAGATCCGTATAAAAATTATTTCATAACTAAGAATCGAAAAAGAGGTAAAAAAAACACTGAAATTAACCATTGCCGGACTGGGTAATTTCACCTTATTCTCCTTCCCTTGTAAGGGGGACAAATCGTACCGAAGCTATAACCTGGGTTGTAATATCGCCTGTTTTTCCTTTTTTTACCAAAATCAGGTGCTGAATTTTAAAAGGCGGCCCAACCGGGATACACATGAGCCCGCCCTTTTTTAGCTGATCAATTAGAGGGGGAGGGATAAAATCAGAGGCACAGGTGACGATAATGGCATCAAAGGGTGCTTGGGCCTTCCATCCAAAATAGCCGTCTGCATTCAAGGTGCGGATATTTTGATACCCTGTCCGGTTTAAGATCTTATTGGAACGGTCATGAAGGGGTTTTATAATTTCAATTGTGTACACTTCCTTGGCAATCCTGGCCAGAACCGCTGCCTGGTATCCTGAACCTGTTCCTATTTCTAAAACCCTGGACTCTTTATCTATATTGAGAAGTTGGGTCATGAGAGCAACAATATAGGGCTGTGAAATGGTCTGGCCGTAACCAATGGGCAATGGTCTGTCTTCATAGGCCTTTTTCTTGTACGCTTCTTGGACAAAATCGTGGCGAAACACAGATCCCATTGCGTTTAACACATTCTGGTCTGTGATTTTTCTATGCAGGATTTGATATAAGACCATTCTCTTACGGGCAGAAGCATAATCGCTGGATTTCCCAATTGATTCTGAACCGATTGAAAAACAAAACACCATCAGGAGTAAAAGAATAACAGGGAATTTATGAATGAATTTTAAATCTTTCATTCAGGGCCTCGTAAACTTTTAAAGGGTATTGATATGATATTACTATTCACTAAATCCGACGAAAAAGCAATCACATAGAATTATGGGGAGACGATTATAGATTTTTATCATTATCGTCAGTCTTTATCTGTGAGTGAGACATGGGCAAAATTATTTTCTGAACTAAACTTGGGATATCCCTTATATCCTGCGAACCTTTAACAGAATTTTTCTGCATGGTGGCAGGCCACCATCCTATCTCCGACTGATCTAAGTTGGGGTTGGGATTCCTTGCAGATAGCTGTCATATGGGCACACCTCTGGTGGAAAGTACATCCCGGCGGCGGATTCAAGGGAGACGGGATCTCTCCTGTCAATCTGATCTTGTCTATTCTGGCATTCTTATCTACATGGGGTGTTGCTGCAAGCAGGGCCATTGTATAGGGGTGAATCGGATTTTCAAAAATAATATTTTTTTTACCCTGTTCCACAGGTCGCCCCAGATACATAACCATGACCTCATCGGAAATCAACCGAACCACGCTCAAATCATGGGAAATAAACAGATATGCCAGATTCATCTCATCCTGGAGGTCCATGAGAAGATTCAATGCCTGGGCCTGGACTGAAACATCAAGCGCTGATACAGGTTCGTCAGCCACCACCAGGGCAGGGTTAAGCATGAGTGCCCTTGCAACGGCAATTCGCTGCCTCTGACCCCCTGAAAACATGTGGGGATATCTTGCATACTGCTCCCTGCTTAAGCCTACTTTTTCCATCATGGCAAGGCAGCTTTCCCGCCTCTGGGCTTTTGTCAGATCTGTATTGATTTTAAGGGGTTCTCCTAGGATGGAGCCTACTTTTTTCCTGGGATTTAGAGAACCATAGGGATCCTGAAACACGATCTGGACTTTTGATCTTAAGGCTTTCATTGCGGAGGGACCGGAGGTTACCGCATTGATCCCATCCACTTCAAAATCTCCGAAAGTTGGCTTTTCAATCATGGCAGTCAGCCGTGCAAGAGTAGATTTTCCACAACCTGATTCTCCAACCACTGAAAAGGTTTTGCCGGGTTTAATTGTAAAAGAGGCTCCATCCAGTGCTTTCAAGGTTGCCGAACTTTTAAAAAACATCCCCTTTTTAATTGTGTAATATTTTTTGAGATTGTTGGCTGTTATAATTGTTTTTTCAAGCATACTGGGGGACTCCGTTTAACAATGGAAAGTGACATCTGAAAGCACTATCGCCTTTTTTGGTATATGAAGGGGCCGTGGTCGAACATTTTTCTTTGGCAAATTTGCATCTGGGATGGAAAAGACACCCTGTCGGTCTGTCGTACTTTCCAGGGACTACTCCCGGAATGGTAGGAAGTCTTTTTGAATTAACATTACGTTCCGGCAAAGAGCCTAGTAAGGCATCTGTGTATGGGTGTCTGGGGGCAGTAAAAATATTATTAGCAGTGTTTTTTTCCACCACCTGGCCTGCATACATAACCACCACATCTTCCACTGTTTCAGCTATTACTGCCATGTCATGGGTGATAAGGATCAGGGCCATATTATTTTTTTTTTGAAGGTCAATCAACAGGTCAAGGATCTGGGCTTGAATTGTCACGTCAAGGGCAGTCGTGGGTTCGTCTGCAATGAGAAGTGTTGGATTACAGGCTATGGCCATGGCAATCATAACCCGTTGGCTTATTCCTCCTGACAACTGGTGGGGATAGCTTTTCAACCGCTCCTCCGGTGCCGGAATACCCACCTGCTTTAATAATTCAATGGCCCGTTGCCGCTGCTGTTTTTTTGATCCGCCCCCATGGATTTTTATGGCTTCCGTCAACTGGAATTCCACCGTAAAACAGGGATTGAGGCTTGTCATGGGTTCCTGGAAAATCATGGCAACCTCTTTCCCGGTGATCTTTCGTTTCTTCTTTTTTGAGATGCTCAGAAGATCATGGTTATTGAAAAAAAGCCGGTCTGCTTCAATAATTCCAGGGTAGGGGATTAATCCCATCAGAGCAAGCTGGGTAACACTCTTACCAGATCCTGATTCTCCTACGATTCCCAGGATTTTTCCCTGCTCCAGGGACAGATCAACATCAACAACAGCCTTGAATCCATCAAAATCAACAGAAAGGTTTTTTATATCTAAAACTTGATTCATAATTTTTTCTCAGGTAATTTTATCGCTTCATTTTCGGATCAAGAGCGTCCCGAAGACCATCTCCTGCAAGGTTAAAGGCCAGCACTGTAAAAAGAATGGCAAGCCCGGGAAAGGTCACTACCCACCAGGCTCTTTGAACAAATTGCAAGGCATTGGCGAGCATTGCCCCCCATTCAGGGGTCGGCGGCTGGGCACCCATACCTAAAAATCCCAGGGCTGCCGCATCAAGGATAGCAGTTGAAAACCCCAGGGTTGCCTGGACAATCAAAGGTGCCATGCAATTTGGAAGCAGGACTGCAAACATCATTCGAAAAGGGCCGGATCCACAGACTCTGGATGCGGTCACATAGTCCTTACTCTTTTCCGTAATCACAGATGCCCTTGTCAATCTCACATAGTGGGGCAGCACAACAATGGCAATGGCAAGAATGGCATTTTGCAGACTGGGACCCAGGATAGCCACAATGGCAAGAGCTAGCAAAAGGCTTGGCAGGGCAAGTATGATGTCCATGAAACGCATGACGATAATTTCATAATACCCGCCAAAATATCCCGACGTCACACCAAGGAGAATACCTATTGCAAGGGAAATAGTCACAACAATAACGCCCACAAAAAGGCTGAGCCTTGCACCATGGATCAACCTTGACATTATATCCCTTCCCACATCATCTGTACCCAGAATGAATTTTGTACTTCCGCCATCCATCCAGAAGGGAGGCTGCAACAAAGCATCCCGATATTGGTCAAAGGGGCTGTGGGGTGCAAGATAATCTGCAAAAATTGCAACGATAATCGCAAATATAATAAAATATAACCCGATAACCGCACCCTTGTTTTCACTGAAATATTTCCAGAATTCCTTTAGAGGGTGTGGCGGTGCTTCATTGTTTTGGATTACGATTGTAGTATCACTCATCCTAAAAATTCCTAACTGGTGTGGCGAATACGGGGATTGATAATTCCATAAAGAAGATCCACCCCCAGGTTTACAAAAATAATTAATGTGGAAATGATGAGAATTCCTCCCTGGATGGACGGGTAATCACGCCGTCTTATGGATTCAAGAATCCATTTTCCCACCCCTGGCCAGGCAAAAATTGTTTCGGTCAGGATGGCTCCGGCAAGAAGAACACCGGTTTGAAGACCAATAACAGTAATAACCGGGATCATTGCATTTCTTAAGGCATGGACCATTATAACACGGCTTGGGGACAGGCCTTTGGCTTTTGCGGTTCTTACATAATCTTCCTTTAAAACTTCCAGCATGGCGGAACGTGTCATCCTGGCAAAAACTGCCAGGGGAATGGTTCCAAGGACGATGGATGGTAAAATCAAATGGCTTAGGGCTGATTTAAAGGCTCCCTTCTCATCGGAGCGCAAAGCATCTATGAGCATGAAACCTGTGTCAGCATCAACCCAGAAAAGAGCTGATATCCGGCCTGAAACAGGTGTCCACCCCAGATGCACGGAAAAAAACAGAATCATTAAAAGCCCCCACCAGAAAATTGGCATGGAATAGCCTGTCAGAGAGGCACCCATGACCGTATGGTCAAAGACCGTTCCCCTTTTGACCCCTGCAATAATTCCGGCAGGAAGCCCGAATACCACTGCAAAAATCATGGCGCAGAAAGACAGTTCAAGGGTGGCAGGGAAAAGCGTGAAAAATTCTTCAAGGACGGGTTTTTTTGTTACAAAGGACTTGCCTAGATCCCCTTTAAAAACACCACCGATATAGCTGAAATATTGCACATAAAGTGGTTTATCCAGGCCCATGTCAGCTCTCATTGCTGCATGTCTTACAGGATCTATTCCGCGTTCTCCGGCACGAAGCTCAACCGGATCACCGGGAATCAAATGAATCAGGGAAAATGTCAGGAGTGTTACACCGATAAAGGCCGGAAAAATATGAAAAAATCGTCTAAAAAAAAATTGAATCATGGTGGCATCACATTCTTAATATAAATGGGGCGGTACAGCAGAGAACTGCTGTACCGCCGTTAATCATTGGAATAGCTATAAGATTATTTCAGATCAACACCGTAGAAAATGTGTCCGCCAAAGGGATCGATTTTATAACCAACCACTTTTTTGCTCATGGGTTCATATACGATTGAATGGGCAATCGTTACCCAGGGAGCTTGCTCTTTAAAGATAAGCTGAGCTTCTTCATAAAGCTTTGTTCTTTCTTTAATGTCTGAAACCTGCTTGGCCTTTTTAAGAAGATCATCAAAGGGCTTGTAACACCACATGGCTCTATTACCTGAACCAACTGCATCACAACTCAAAAGAACTGCAAGGAAGTTATCAGGATCACCATTATCACCGGTCCATCCCAAGAGAACGGTTGAATGCTCGCCGGCCTTTGACCGTTTGAGGTATTCACCCCATTCATAGGAAATAATTTTTGCCTTAACCCCTACTTTTGACCAGTCTTCCTGAATAATTTCAGCCATTCTTCTTGCATTGGGATTGTAAGGCCGCTGTACAGGCATTGCCCAGATGTCAGTCTCAAATCCATTGGGATATCCGGCTTCAGCAAGAAGTTTTTTTGCTGCAGCAACATCATAGTCATAATCTTTTACCTTGTCGTTATAGGACCAGATTGTTGGAGGGATGGGATTTTTAGCAATTTTGCCGGAACCCTGGAATACTGCATCCATTATGGCCTGCTTGTTCATGGCCATACTCAATGCCCGGCGAACTCTAACATCCTGGAATTCTTTTACCTTTGTATTAAAAGCAAGATACCCAACATTCAAACCCTCTTTTTCCATCAGGTTAATATTTGAATCTTTTTTCATTGCCGCAAGGTCGGCAGGGTTTGGATATGGCATGAGGTGGGCTTCACCTGCTTTAAGTTTTGCATAGCGGACAGATGCATCCGGTGTAATTGAGAAAACAAGTTTGTCAATTTTGGCCCGGCCTTGCCAATATTTATCATGTGCTATGTATCTGATGGTGGAGTCTTTTTGATAGGAAACAAATACAAAAGGACCGGTTCCAACAGGCTTTTGATCAAAATCATCAAGGGTACCAGCTTTAATCATATTGTCTGCATACTCTGCGGAATGAATGGAACCAAGATCCATTGCCATGTTGGCAATAAAAGGAGCTTCAGGTCTGGTTAAATTAAAAACAACAGTATAATCATCTTTTTTTTCAATACTGCTGATAAGAGAACCCATGCTCATGGCTTCGAAGTATTCGTATGATCCGCCGGATACTTTATGGTATGGATGATTTTTGTCCTTTTGACGCATAAAAGTAAAAAGAACATCGTCTGCATTAAACTGACGGGTGGGTTTAAAATAGGAAGTTGTGTGGAAATCAACATCTTTTCTTAAATGGAAGGTATAGGTCTTGCCGTCTGCAGATACATCCCAGGATGTTGCAAGGCCTGGAACAATATTTGTTCCGCCACGCTCAAACATTGATAATTTATCAAAAAGCTGCCTGGATGAAGCGTCAAAGGTGGTTCCCGATGTGTAAAGCGCAGGAGTGAAACCTTCAGGACTGCCCTCTGAGCAGTAAACAAAGGTTTTGGCCTGAACAGATACCGCGATCATGCAAAAAATGACTGCAAGACTTGTGACTGATAAAAATTTACGCCATTTCATCTTTTTCTCCCCTTAAAAATAGTTAATAATATAAAATCAGATCAAACATTGAATTTAAAGAGTAACAATTCATTTTTATAAACACCGGACAAACAAGTCAAGGGGAAATAAAAGATACTAGGGAAGGAAAGGAGATCAAGATCTTCCAGATTGACACCTGATTTTAGATCTCCTATAATTTTTTTAAACCATGGAAATAATGAGGTGAACTGGAGATAAGATGATAGATTTTATTCAGCAATACAGTCCCGTTACCCAGGCACTTGCGGCCACTCTCTTTACCTGGGGCGTCACTGCAGCAGGGGCGGCTCTGGTTTTTTTTACAAAAAAGGTAAATCCTAAATTTATGGATTCCATGCTTGGCTTTGCTGCAGGAGTCATGATTGCTGCAAGTTTCTGGTCACTGCTTGCGCCTGGCATAGAAATGGCTGAACAGATGGGGCATATCCCTTGGTTGACCGCAGTAGTCGGTTTCATGGGGGGGGGGATTTTCATGCGTTTAACCGATTTTTTTCTACCCCATCTCCATCCGGGATTGAAGATTGAGCAAAGTGAGGGGATAAAGACATCCTGGCAGCGAAGTACCCTTCTGGTGCTTGCCATCACCCTCCATAATATTCCAGAGGGCCTTGCAGTCGGTGTCGCCTTTGGGGCGGTGGCAGCCAATCTTCCCTCCGCAACCATTGGCGGTGCCATTGCCCTGGCAATTGGTATCGGGCTCCAGAATTTTCCCGAGGGTGCGGCTGTTTCCCTGCCATTGAGACGGGAAGGCATGGGGCGGACCAGAGCCTTTTTGATGGGACAGGCCTCGGGCATGGTGGAGCCCGTTGCCGGGGTGATCGGTGCTGCCTTTGTTCTTTATATGCAGGATCTTTTGCCCTATGCACTCTGCTTTGCTGCCGGCGCCATGATTTTTGTGGTGGTGGAAGAATTGATCCCTGAATCCCAGCGGACCCAGGCCCACATTGATACAGTCACCATGGCAACCATGCTCGGGTTTACCGTAATGATGAGCCTGGATGTGGCCCTGGGATGATGGGGATAGAATCAAACAAATTAGTTTAAAGGAGGCGGTAACATGGCATTGTTTTTAGTTCAGCACGGCATCAGTGCATCAAAGGATGCGGACCCTGAAAAAGGCCTTTCCGACCTTGGCTTTGAAGAAACAAAGAAAATTGCACCTGTTGCCAAAGGCTATGGCATACCCGTGGTAAAAATTGTCCACTCGGGCAAGAAGCGGGCGGAACAGACCGCAGGGATTTATCATAAGGCCCTGGGCCTGGAAAATTCAATGGAAGCGATTTCCGGCATCAATCCTCTGGATGATGTAAGGGCCTTTGCCGATAGGATCTATCCTGGTAGTAATTGGATGGTGGTGGGCCATATGCCCTTCATGGAAAAACTGGTATCCTATCTGACCACAGGATCCGAAGAGATCCTGGTCTACAAGTTCCAGAATTCCGGGATTGTCTGCCTTGATACAAGGGAAGGGGAGGGGCGGGAGCCGGACTGGTTCATAAAATGGACCCTGAATCCCAATATTTCCTGATTTGTCATTGTTTTTAACTGTGAGGATCCCAAATCGGTTTCAACCACAAGATCTCAGCCCTGGATATTGACGCTAAAACTTTTATTTGCCTTTATTTTTTTTCATGTCAATGTACCAATTTTGTTCTCCATATAGTTTGTCCGAGCATTCCGGGCAGATACCATGACTGAAAGAAGCTTCCGAATGTTTTTCTATGAATGATTCCAATAAATTCCAATAGCCTTTATCGTCACGGATTTTTTTACAATTCGAACAGATCGGTACTATGCCCTTTAAACTTTTAATTTCTTCAATTGCCTTTTGCAACTTGTCTTTTTCAAAAGACAAGTCAGTTGTTTTCTGAGTTAATTTTGAATTTAAATTTTGAATTTTATTAGATCTTTCTCTGTCTTTATTTTGTTGATGGAAGAAGAAAAGTCCAATGATCAATGCCGCCGTTATACCGATGGTGCGGAATGGAAATCCAGGATTCGACATTGCATCTTTTGAACAAAGTTTCAATAGCCATAATCCGTTTGGTACTTTAATCGGCAGGACATGATCCCAATGATTGGTAACTGTTTCAGATGAGCTGAAAATGGGAGGATTCTTTGAATCCGGATCATCCCCAACTATTTGGTATAAAACGCCCTGGTTTTCCAAATTTAATAAAGATTTGGGTAATAGGTCTTCGATATAGATCAACACTATGGTGAATCCCCAAAAAAGATCATGTCCGGATTGGTTTTTAAAAATCGGTTTTCGGGCTATGATGGCCATTCGGTTGTTCTGTATTAGTCGTAAAGGTCCGACAATGGTTAGCGCTTTGTCCTTAATTGTTTTTAACGCACCGTCATTTCGCCGTTGATCCTTCAGCAGATCATGTCCAACCGCACCTTCATTCCCTGGGAGTGGATAAATATATTGAACAATTCCATCTGGGGCCAATTGAATTGCGCTGATATTTGGATTGGTCCGCATAATATTTTCACCCCATTCTTCAAATTTTCCAAGGTCATAATTAGAAGCAGAAAGGAAAATATCTAAAACATCCGTTGTAAATATCCCATTGTTCAGGTTCTGTTGGATTTGCTGTGTAATAAAACTGCCGGTATCTACAAGGTCTTTTAAAATAAGATTTTTCTCATGGGACAGATCGAGCTGATAGATCACCTCGGAAAGAGCTATGAGGCAACCTACTATAATGATGGTATAAACAACGATTAATCTTTTCGTTTTGATTGTATACCCCATGCCATTAAAATTGAAAATAACGAATTAAGATATTAAAAAAACATACTAAGAAAAGGAAAAATTAACAAGACTTTTAAGGTTGTATTGACCTTTTTCCTGATTGTCGCAAGCATTTGAATAGAAAAATTTTTTGGATGCAGGCTCCCAAAAATTAAGGGGTTAGGTATAATGGATCTGATGGAATGCTTTGGCAAGGCGGTCCCGGGTAACCGGTTTTTCCATCCAGGTTTCATATCCTGGTTCCAAAAGTGTGGTGACAGATTCCGGAGGGGAACCCGTTGAAAGAAGGATGATTTTTGCGCCCTGGGCCCGGGAGATAGCCTTGGATCTCTCCCATTGTCTGATTTTTCCCATTACCTGGGGGCCGTCAAGACCCTGCATCTCAATTTCCAGGAAGATCAAATGATATGGATCATTGTCATTGTGGGCCCTGACAAAAGCATTCAGTGCCTCCAGGCCGTTGATGGCCACATCACATTCCCCGTATCCGGAAAGTAGTATTTGGGATTTTTTCCTGGAGTCAAACCCGGCATCCACAATCAAAAATTTCATGAATAGATTTTTTACCGAATAGGTGACCATGAAATCCTGGAGCCTGGTGCAGGCATTGGACAAGGCGATAAACCCTTTTTTAATGGAGGGGTTATTCCCGGCAGCAACCGCCCGTTCAAGGCTGAAAGCAGCATCCATAACTGGTTTGCACGAAAGGTTTTTAACCGAATCCCTGAATCCGGCAAGGGCGGTTACCATGGAGGGGAAATCTTGATCCTCCAGATGCTTTTTGATTTGAGTTAATATATCTTCATGGGTGTCACAAAAGGTATCAAAGCATTCCTTGATCAAATGCTTGTTTCCATCCATTGTTTTGATGAGTTCGTCAAGATCAATGATAAGGTCTTTGTCAGGTATTGTTTTGCGGGATGAATTTTCGGACATGGAATGGAGGATGGCGTCCTCCAGAGCTTTGCGCTTTATGGGTTTTGTTATATAATTGTCCATTCCCGATGCCAGGAACTTTTCCCTGTCTCCTTTCATGGCATTGGCGGTCAGGGCTATGATGGGAATATGGGGGGTGGGGGAAGGATAATCGTTTTCCAGTTCCCGGATGGCACGGGTGGCTTCAAGCCCGTCCATGACAGGCATTTGTCCATCCATGAGGATCAGGTGAAATTTGTTTTTTTGATACATATCCAGGGCTTCTGCTCCGTTCTGGGCAATGGTGACCTTGTGGCCCAGCTTTTTTAACATATTTACAGCCACTTTCTGGTTCATCTTATTGTCTTCGGCCAGAAGAATGTTCAGATTGGCCCCTATCTCCAACGCCGCCTTGGGTTCTTCCAGGCTGAACCGGGTGGCTGTTTCCTCTTTGGCGGGTTCCATGCCATGGGCCTTGGTAAGGCAGTATAGTACATGGTTTTTGTAAACCGGTTTTGCAAGCTGAGTTTCAAATCCGGCGTTTGTAAATGCTGCAGATTCCAGTCGTTTTGCCGTATAACCCATTAAAATTAATTGGGGGGCTTTGATGGAACTATTTTCCCGGATTATTTTGGCAATGGCAATGCCGTCAAGGCCGGGCATCTCCAGGTCAATAAAGACCGTGTTGAAAGGTGTCTTCTCCAATTGGGCATCCATGAGTTTTTCCATGGCCATGGTATGGTTTTGGGCATGATCTGCAACGCAGCCAAAGGAGTGAAGATGCTGGGTAAGTATTTTTCGACAGGAATCAGTGTCATCCACCACCAGACATTTCAAGGTTTTAACCTTGTTTGGGATCTTTTTTGGTTTGTGCCTAACGGCTGCCTGTTTGCGAAAAGATGAGGTGAACCAGAAGTTGGAGCCCTCTCCCTTCCGGCTTTTTACCCCGATTTCACCACCCATTAATTCGGCAAGCTGTTTGGAAATTTTGAGGCCAAGACCGGTGCCCCCGTATTTCCGGGTGGTGGAAGCATCCACCTGGGAAAAGGATCGAAACAGTCTCTTTTTCTGCTCCTTGGAAATTCCAATTCCCGTATCAATAACTTCAAATCGCAGCATGACCTTTTTTGGGCTTTCCGATACCAGGGAAACCTTGAGCAGAACCTCTCCCTTGTCCACAAATTTAATGGCATTGCCGGCCAGGTTGATGATGATCTGCCTTAGCCGGGTGGGATCTCCCTTTAAAAAAATTGGAACATTCTCTTCGATCATGCAGATAAATTCAATGCTTTTTTCCCTGGCCTTGGTAGCCATTATCTGTCCGATATCGTTGAGTTCTTTGCCCAGGTCAATATCAATGGTCTCAATTTCCATTTTTCCGGCTTCAACTTTGGAAAAATCAAGAATATCGTTGATGATGGTGAGCAATGCTTCTGCACTGTGACGGATGGCCTCTGCATACTCTTCCTGTTCCGGGGAAAGTTCTGTCTCAATTAAAATATCAGCCATACCGATGACCCCGTTCATTGGGGTTCTGATCTCATGGCTCATGTTGGCCAGAAAGGAACTTTTCGCAACATTGGCCGCCTCTGCTTCCTCCTTGGCCTGTTTTAAATAAATGGTCTGTTTTTCAATCTGTTTTTCAAGGTATTTTTTGGATACCTGGCGCTGGAGATGAACCGATATCCTTGCTATGAGCAGTTCTTTGATAAATGGTTTGGCAATGAAATCGCTGGCGCCGGCCTTAAAAATAAGGGATTCTGTTTTCTGGTTGGCCTGGGATGTCAGGAAAATGACAGGGATGGATTTGAGCGCCTCATCTGTATTGATCCTTTTGCAAAGTGTTTCTCCGTCCATATTGGGCATATTCAAATCAGTCAACACAATGTCAATTTCAGGGGCATCCTTGTGTTGGAGCAGTTCGAGGGCCTGGACCCCATCATTGGCGGTGAAAACCTTAAAACCTTCTCCCCCCAATGCTTTCCGGACCGTCATTCGAATAAATTCGGAATCATCTACAATCAATATTGAAGGGGTCTCTGATAGTTTCAATATAATTGTCCTTAAATGCTTCGTTCTAAATTAATAACGGCTTTAGAGGGGCTAAAATTGTTTGAATCAAAGTAAAGCATCATTCGGGTATCATTTTTGTCCACCAGGGTGTTGACTTTTTTAACCCCAAGCTGTTTTAGATGATCTAGAAATTCATTCATTAATTTTTCACCAATACCCCGGCGCTGGTAATGAGGATCAACGCCAACCGTATCTATGGCGGCTCCTTCCCGGGAAATACCATATTCTCCAATATAAAGCTCCCCCATTATAAATCCCACTATGGTTTGGTTTTCATCCTGGGCAACAAGAGAGGTGGGAAGATACTCTCCGGATTTAAAAAGCCGTTCAAATTTTTGTTCATAATACTCTGGCCGGGATACTTTCAGCACTTGCTCGTCAATTCTGACCACGGCGTTGAAATCTTCGTCTTCCATCAGTCTGATTTTAATGGTGTTTTTATCCATGGGGTCGCCTTTTTCTTCAAGGTTGGATTTGGTCGATAAGAAGTCCTGTATGGTTGTTAGTATAGGAAATTGGGGTGTGCATGTAAATGAAATTAATTTTATATAAAATACCAGCAAAGGACCGGATTTTATTGACAGTGCACACTTTAAATGTGAATCTGTTTTTACTGGTAGACAAGGTTAAAAAGATAAAGAAGGAAAAAATATTATTAATCCGGTAATCGGCTGGTACTTAAGCAAAGAGATCCAAACTCTTTGTGCCCGAGCGCCCGAATGAAAAGGAGAAAAAAGATGAATGAGAAAATCTGGGAAACCCCTTTTTGGCCTAAAGACGTAGCACATTCTATCACTGACTACCATTTTCCCGTGTTTAAGTTCCTGGATGACTCTGCCAGAAATTATCCTGATAATGTTTTTACTATCTTTAATGGGGCCACAAAAACCTTTGCCCAGGTAAAGGATACCGCCGATAGAATAGCCAATTTTCTTGGGGGAAAAGGTATCAAAAAGGGAGATAAAGTTGCCATCTTTCTTCCAAACTTACCCCATTTCCCGGAACTTCTGTTTGGAATCCTGAAAGCCGGTGCTGTCTGCGTAAATTGTAACCCTGTTTACACGGCATCAGAGCTCAATTATCAGCTGAATGATTCCGAGTCAAAGATGGTTTTCTGCATGGACCACCCCCTGTTTTATGAAAACACGGTTAACGCCATTAAAGGCACCCAGGTCGAAAATGTTGTGGTTTGTAATATCAAATCTTATCTGCCGAAATTCAAGGCTTTTTTGGGCGGGCTTCTTGGAAAAATACCAAAGGCTGAAAAACATGAGCCCGGCCACCTGATGTTTGACGATATTGTTGCCGCTTCAAGCCCCAACCCCCCATCCGTTGAAATAAACCCGGAGAAAGATACCGCAGTCATGCTCTATACCGGCGGCACAACAGGGGTGCCCAAAGGTGCTGAACTCAGCCATACCAATTTCACCTATAATGTAAAGGGGTTGTATGAGAGCGGCAGTTTTCTTCAAGATGAAGCCCGTGGACTGGAAAAATTACATAAAGGCGGATCTCATACCTTTATGGGAGTTTTACCCTGGTATCACAGTTTTGGTATTACCTGTGCATTGCTTTTTTCTGCCATGTCCGGAAACAAGCTCATCTGCGTCCCCGACCCCAGGGCTGGTAACCCGCCGTTTACAGAGGTTCTTAAAACGGTTCAAAAATACAAACCCACGATCATGCCGGCTGTTCCGACAATTTTTGTGGCCTTTGCAAACCATGCCCATTTAAACGACTATGATCTGTCATCTTTGATGGCATGTTTTTCCGGCGGGGCGCCTCTTCCACCTGAAGTATGCAGGCAGTTTGAAGAAAAAACCGGGGCCATTATATTTGAAGGATATGGCCTGACTGAGACCACACCGGTTGTGACCACTAATCCCACCAACAGGGAAACAAGAAAAATCGGTTCCATAGGATTTCCATTGCCCGGTACAATGGTAAAAATTATGGATCTTGAAAACGACACCCGGGAATTACCCAGGGGAGAAGATGGTGAGATTGCGGTATGCGGCCCCCAGGTCATGAAAGGCTATTGGAAAAGGCCCGATGCCAATGACGAGGTTTTTAGAATGATTGAAGGGGACCGCTATTTTCTAACCGGGGATATCGGCCATATTGATGAAGACGGATACATCACCATAACAGATCGTAAAAAAGATATGATTATTGTGGGGGGATTTAATGTCTATCCCAGGGATGTTGAAGATATCCTTTATACAAACCCCAAGGTGGAGCTTGTCGCTGTTGTGGGGGTTCCCGACGAAAGGAGTGGAGAATCTGTAAAGGCATTCATAAAATTAAAAGAGGGTCAGAGCGCCACATCCGAGGAAATAAAAGAGTTTTGCAAGGAAAATATGGCAGGTTACAAAAGACCCAAACAAATTGAGTTCAGGGACGAAATTCCCATATCCAACGTGGGCAAAGTATTAAGACGGGGTCTCAGGGATGAGGAGCTTGCGGCCAAGCACTAATTACGAGAACTAAATC
>DAOWDR010000477.1 GCA_030638935.1 Desulfobacteraceae bacterium
ATCCTCGGGCTGGGCAATGGCCTTGTCAATCATCCCAAGTACAGTGGGTTCATCAATAACCTTTGACACCAAGTTTCCAAGAACCAACCGCTTGTGGCACCCAAGCATTTTCAAACAAGCCGGATTTGCAAGGGCTATCCGCTTCTGGTGGTCTGTGGTTAACACCCCGTCCCTTAGGGTATTTATCATAACCCGCATACGGGATTTTTCCGTGGTAATGTCCTGTAGTGTCCGAATAAATTCAATGGCCTTGGAGATAACCATCCGAAGTTCCTGGGGAGCGAAGGGTTTGGATAAAAAATCAAATGCTCCTTTTTTCATGGTTTCAATGGAATGCTCCAGGGTGGCATATCCTGTGATGATAATTATCACCGTGTCCGGATGCCTGGATTTGAGATCCGAGAGCACATCCATGCCTGACATGCCGGGCATCATCAGATCCAACAGCACAATATCATAGTGCTTGTCCTCAATCATTTTCAGGCCCTGTATCCCGTTTCCCGCAACATCCACTCCACAGCCCTCTTCGGTCAGCAACCGCTGGCAGGCCTTTTGAATCCTTTCTTCATCATCCACAACCAGCACCCGGGGCTGGAAAAAAAAATCTTTCACAACCTGTTTCAAAGGTGAGCCGGAAAGATGATTTTCCGATCCTGTTTTTTTATTTTTTGAGTCCACTATTTTTCCATTCATCCTGGAATGTCCAGAAATTTTTCATTCGATTATATGATCTTTACATGTTAGGGTTGCACATTACCGGCCCTTCATCCTGGGGGACATACAGGGGAAATTCTATAATAAAAGAGGTTCCCTTGGCCCCGGTTTTTTTAACGCTGATTTTACCGCCATGCTCTTCTATAATTCCGTAAACAATACTCAGGCCAAGTCCCGTGCTTTTGCCCACTTCCTTTGTGGTAAAAAAGGGATCAAAGATCTTGGACAGGTTTTCCCTGGGGATTCCACCCCCTGTATCCTTGATTTCCAAAAATACTTTTTTATGGAGCTTGTCCTTATAGGTATTCAGGGTAATCTTGCCGCTGCCATCCATGGCATCGGCAGCATTGATGACAAGGTTGATGATCACCTGGTTAAACTTATTGGTATCGGCATTGATCAGCATCATCTCATCCGGCAGATACCGGACAATCTTAATGTTTCTAAATTTTTTCTGATCCCGGACCAGTTTCAGGCCCTGTTCCACAATCTCATTAATCTGGACTATATTTTTGTTGGAATCCGTGCTGCGGCTATATACCAAAAGGCTTTTAACAATATTCTTACACCGGTTGGCGTCTTCAACAATATAGCTTAAATCTTCCCTTGCGCTATCATCCAGGTCCTTTCTTTCCAGCAAAAGGCTGGCATAGAACAATACCCCTGTAAGGGGATTATTAATCTCATGGGCAACGCCTGCGGCCAATTGGCCAAGGGAGGCCATTTTTTCAGATTGTGCCAGCTGCTGCTGGGTGTATTTAAGCTGCTTTTCCACCTTGAGCTTGTCTTTCAGATCATTATAGATAGCCATGGTGGCTGATTCCTCGCCTGTGTCATCATAAATAATGGCCGCAGACATTTCCACCAGAATCTCTTCCCCCCTGGCATTGACAATGGTGGTTCTGGGAATGATCAGCTTTCCTTTACCCCCGATTTTTTCATTCCGGAGCATTTTCATGATTTCCTTGGCTTTACCCGGGGGATATAGCTGTTCCGTGTGCCTGATCTTGCCCTCGCCCCCGTTATAATCCCCGAATAATTCCTTTGCCACGGAATTCATCAATTCAATATTGCCCTGGCGGTCGGCAGCCACAATGGCAGAAGCAGAAGAATACATCACCCTGCTGATGAACTCTCTAACCCCGATGAGCTGGATCTCAAGGGATTTGGTCCGGGTAATATCCCTGATACTGGAGATCACAAAGGCCACCTTCCCGTCATCATCAAAAATTGGAGAAAAAAACCGTTCTTCCCACTTGTACTGGTGTTTAATGGTATAGGAATGACTGGTTTTATTTTTAATCACCTTTGATATGGGACAATCATCGGAGTTACAGGGGGTATCCTTGTATAAAAAAGTTTGAAAACACTTTTTCCCTAGGAGCTCTTTGCTGGTAAGTTTATAGGTCTCGTAAAATTTTTTATTGGCACCCACCAGGCTTTTATCCGGTGCAATCACCACACTTGGATAGGACAATGAATCAAAAATACGGGCCCGCCAAAATAATTCTTCCGGAGCAAATCCGGGATCGGGATTTTTGGGATCGGGATTCATGGGGTTTCAAATCCTTTGGCCAATGCAGGGATGGCTTTTTCCCCCTGGCCGGCAGGCAGAACTATGCAGATACTGGCTCCTGTGCAACCCGCCGTCAGAACCTTTATGGACCCGGCCTTTAAACAAGCCATGGCTGTATTAAATATACCATACCGATCTCCGAAATGGGGGCCGTGGAAACCTATGAGATCAACTGATACAGGCCGGCAAATATCCATGCCCCTCACCTGCTGAACCTGGGAAAAAAAAGACCGACTGTCCTGGGATGTCACAGGGTCGGTCAGGCAAAAAAGGCTACAGAGATCTTTGCTCTGGGTAATGGCAAAGGTAAAATAAAATTTTTTCCCTGCCCTGGCAAGGGTTTGGAACCCATTACCGCAAATTTCAAAATGATCGTACTCATTGGGGTTAAAAGAGATTTCAAACATGGAAAGATCGGCAACCATTTGTATCCCATATGTTTTTATTTTTTCTTCAACATAGGTTGCACTGGTTTCCGGATACCGTTTTTTGACAAAGGCAGTTGTCTCGTCGTTAAAATTCTGTTGAAAGGGCGTATGGGTGGGAGGCAGGTCAAACTCCTCCTCAAGCAACTCAAGAACCCTTTTTTGGTCGGCTCCGGCAATTACAAAGGATATCATGGCATTGGAAGATGCCATCTGTTGAAAGGCTATTTTTTTTTTACCAAAAAGCCCAATCAAAAATCCCAGGGTGTCCAGGCTGGAATTGTGGGGATAAACCGACACGATACTAACATTGGAAACAAGATTAAGATCCCCTTCCGGGCTTTGGGACGGGTGTGAACAATCAGGTTTATTAACGGGTTTTGCATCAGGTTTTACATCGTGACAACAAAAGCCGGATGTTCCCAAGGCATCAATCCGAAATCCAAGGCTGGCAATATTTATCCTGTCCTGTGCAAGGATCTGATAAAGGGGGGTAGGTTCACCATCCCCTGCTAAAAAGTTTTGAAAAATCTGGGTCAGGCCTGAACTCAGGCGGATCCCATTAATTCTAATTTGTGATTGGCTCATAGGAATAATATAAACACACCCCTGGTATCAGACAAATATAATACAAGGGGGGAGGCTTTTTTAAAAGGCTCCCCCCTTGTATCCAACCCGGACCAACAGGGCAAATCAAAATCTTAACTACAATGGTCGCCCACAATCTCCATCAATTCATCCAAATCAATGGGTTTGGGAACATAATCATCGGCAAGGGTGGTTTTCCCGTCATGGTGGGTGTAGCTGGTTGTTTTTACAGAGTCTGCAACTGCTGTCAGCAGAACCACTGCAATCTCTTTTAGTTCATTGCTGTTTTTAATCTCTTCACAGACTTCCCATCCGTTTTTCCTGGGCATCATTATATCAAGGATAACAACGGCTGGTTTTTCTACCTTGATTTTATCCATGGCCTCTACGCCGTCATAGGCTTTTTCAACCCTATATCCCTTTGCTTCAAGTTTCATGGATACGGCTTCCACCAGATCCGGATCATCATCAACGACTAAAATGAGTTTCTTTTCGCTCATGTTAAGGTCTCCTTTTGTTTTTGTCCTGCAGGGACTAAAATTAACCTATTCTTCAAATGTGGGTCTTGGGTACATTCCTGCTTTTTCAACGATCTCGGCAACCCGTTCTTCCCATTCGATGGCCATGATATGAAATCCATGAACACCCTTTATTTCTTTAAGTCTTTCCATGGATTCCACAGCAATTTTAATACCTTCTTCAGGCTGCTGTTCCTTGCTCACACCAGCCATCCGCTTAATTACCTCGTCTGGAACATCCATCCCCGGCACCCTGTTTTTCATATACCGGGCCATGCCCACGGATTTCATGGGGGTGATACCGGCAAGAACATGGACTTGTTTATCCAGTCCCCGGTCTTCAACACCCTTCATCCATTCTTCAAATTTCTCAAGATTAAAAATACACTGAGTCTGGACAAAGTCAACACCTGCTTTTACTTTTTTGGCCAAACGCATGACTCGAAGTTCAAAGGGATCGGCAAAGGGGTTGGCTGCAGCACCTATGAACATTTTTGGACTTCCCTTCAGTTCTGCCCCTCCTTGAAATTTTCCTTCATCCCGCATATTTTTCACAGTCTGGATAAGCTGAATGGAGTCAATATCATATACGCCCTTGGCTTGGGGGTGGTCACCAAATTTCGGATGATCACCTGAAAGACAAAGCATGGTGTCGATACCAAAAGCTGCTGCACCGATAATTTCACTCTGACAGGCCAGGCGGTTTCTGTCCCGGGTAACCATCTGGATGATGGGATCCAGACCCATCTGTTTTATAATTATCCCGGCAGCCATTGAAGACATTCTGACCATTGGTAGCAGTTGTAGCACTACCAGCATCAAGCTCTACGGTCTTCAAGGGGTCAGACACAGCACTGGATACGATGAATTTATACCCCGTGAGAGGTACAATTCCAATATCGTATTTATGCCAGATGGTAGTGTCAGAAACTCCCAGAGTCGTAGTAGAGTTCTGCGTGGTAGCCAGGGTATCCTTTCTATCTTCTAGCTCCGTCTCCATCCACTCGACTTTCTCCTGAGTAGCGGGTTTTGAGTTG
>DAOWDR010000642.1 GCA_030638935.1 Desulfobacteraceae bacterium
ACAAATGGTGATTATGAACAATATTATCTCAATATTAAAAGCAATGTCTGATAAAAACAGGCTCAGAATACTTAGCGCCCTGATGTCAAATGAAGAACTTTGCCCATGCCAGATCACAGAACTGTTACAGGTGGCAGGTGCAACCGCTTCCCGGCACTTGAGCCTCATGGTTAATTCAGGAATTTTAAAAAACCGGAAAAATGGCCGCTGGGTTTATTTTCGCATAAACAAAGAAGATATTTCACTTGATCCTGTTTTTAAGTGGGTAAAGCATAAACTTAAAGATTCGAATCAAGTGACAAAAGATCAGGAGGCCCTAAAAAAAATCCTGGTTGCATCCTGTGAAGATCTTTGCAGCAAACAGCGTGGGAAAACAACTTGTTCTATATAATAGACAGGAGTAAATGTGAAAAAGCTGAGAATATTATTTTTGTGTACGGGCAACTCATGCCGAAGCCAAATGGCGGAAGGCTGGGCAAACCTTTTGAAAAAAGATATGATTGAGGCATATTCAGCCGGTGTTGAGATCCACGGTTTGAATTCAGATGCCGTTAAAGTGATGGCTGAAGCAGGGGTGGATATTTCAGGCCAAAAATCAAAACATGTTGATGACTTTAAAGATATGAAACTTGATGCAGTGGTAACGGTATGCGGGAACGCCCATGAAACATGTCCCTATTTCCCTCCCCGGTGCAGGGTGGTTCATGTTGGATTTGATGATCCACCAAAAATGGCCGAAGAACTTGCTCAAAAAGGTGGGGATAAAGAAAAACAATTGGATAGTTACCGCAGGGTAAGGGATGAAATAAAAACGTTTATTCAAGGATTACCCGACAGTTTAGAAGAGGGATAAGAGGATGAATCAAAAAAATATTGCTACTGGCGATCGAAAAATGACCAGTATGTTTGAACGGTATCTGACGGTCTGGGTCGGGTTGTGCATCCTTGGCGGCATCCTGTTAGGTAAAATTGCTCCAAATTTTGCAAAAACCCTGGACAGCATGTCTATCAATGTCGGCGGGGCACCAATTGTCTCCATACCCATTGCAATATGCCTGTTCTTCATGATGTACCCCATCATGGTCAAAATTGATTTTACCTCGGTCATAAAGGCAGGTAAAAGCGGGAAACCTGTCTTTCTCACTCTCTTTATCAACTGGTGCATCAAACCGTTTACCATGTATGCCATTTCAATATTTTTTCTTGGGTTTCTGCTCAAATCATTTATCGGAGCCGATGCCATTGACCTGGTCAAATTGCCATTTGGCCTTGATCTTCCTTTGGGTGCCCAACACGGGGCCGGGGTTGTTGTCTTGCAAGACGGGATAAAGATGCTTCAAATTCCTTTATGGAGGAGCTATTTTGCCGGATGCATCCTTTTAGGAATTGCCCCCTGCACAGCCATGGTATTGGTTTGGGGCTATCTTTCCAGGGGGAATGACGGGTTGACCCTTGTAATGGTTGCCATAAATTCCCTTGCCATGCTTGTGTTATACGGAGTCCTGGGCGGATTTTTACTGGGTGTGGGCAAGCTCCCGATTCCCTGGCAGGCTTTACTGCTTTCTGTTGGAATCTATGTTGCCTTGCCCCTTGTTGCAGGATATTTTTCCAGAAAATGGATAATAAGCACAAAAGGGGAAACCTGGTTCAAAGAAAAATTTTTAGGAATCCTCACCCCTGTTACCATAAGTGCCCTGCTTTTAACCCTGGTATTATTATTCAGTTTTAAAGGGGAGGTTATAACTGCAAATCCTTTAACAATTGTATGGATTGCAATACCGCTTTTTATCCAGACAATTTTTATTTTTGCCCTTGGCTATGGTGCAGCACGACTATTAAAATTCAAATATGAAGATGCCGCTCCTGCTGCAATGATAGGTGCCTCCAACCATTTTGAAGTGGCAATTGCAACTGCTGTAATGCTATTTGGGCTTTCTTCCGGTGCAGCCCTGGCAACGGTGGTAGGCGTATTGATCGAAGTGCCGTTGATGCTCATGCTGGTGGGTTTCTGCAAACGGACTAGAGCCTGGTTTGATAATTAAAAAAAGGACATAAAAGATCTAAAAATGACAGTAATAAAGCCTAAATTTACACCAGGCCAGAGATGGATCAGTGAGACAGAACCTGAACTTGGAATCGGCACCCTGGTTTTACATGACAAAAGAATCATCAAGATCCATTTTCCCGCAGGTGATTGCCACCGGCAGTATTCCAGAACGGCTGCCCCTGTCAAACGGGTGGTTTTCAAAATTGGGGACAGAATACAAACCCGTGAAAACAAAGAATTTTGTGTTGAAAAAATCCAGGAATCCAATGGGTTATTGTTTTATTGCCATGAAAAAAGCTGTATTTGCGAAACTGACCTTTGTGATACAATGGGGTTTTCTCTGCCCCAGGACCGGCTTTTATCAGGTCTTAGCGGCAGCAGCCAGGCCTTTGATCTGAGGTATTCAATATTGACCCGGCGTGCCGCCTATGAAAAATCACTGGCAAGGGGGTTTCTTGGTGGGCAGATTGATTTAATTCCCCACCAGTTCTACATTGCCAAAGAAATCACCTCAAGGGCCTTGCCCAGGGTGCTGCTGTCCGATGAAACAGGCCTAGGTAAAACCATTGAGGCTTGTTTGATCCTCCACAAGCTTTTGATCTGCCACCGCATCCAACGGGTGTTGATTATTCTTCCCGAATCCCTGGTTCACCAATGGTTTGTTGAACTATACCGGAAATTCAACCAGACCTTTCGTCTTTTAAATGAAGAGAATTGCAGGGAAATGGAGTTAAATAATCCCGGGACAAATCCCTTTTTGGATGACCAGCAGGGTATTTGCAGCCTGGAATTTATCCAGGCCAGTGAAAAACGCAAACAACAGATACTTTCGGCCGGATGGGATATGGTGGTCATGGATGAGGCCCATCATATCCTGGACCAGCCAAATTTTTACACCTTTATGCAGGCACTTGGAAAAAGAACCAGCGGGCTGATGCTGCTCACGGCCACCCCGGAACAAATGGGGGTAAAAACCCATTTTTCCCAGTTACAACTGCTGGACCCCCACAGGTATTTTGATTTAAAAACATACCAGGCCCAAACCCAAACCTATGAAAAAACCGCAAGCCAGGTAAAAGCCCTTATCAAGGCGAAAAAAGATCCAGGGTACTTATTGGATACCTATGGACCTGGCCGGGTCATTTTC
>DAOWDR010000723.1 GCA_030638935.1 Desulfobacteraceae bacterium
GCGTTATTAATGACGGATTTTCAAACATGTACTTTCCTCCTGTAAGCAAAACCTAACGCCTGGATCACCCGCAGTGCGAGCACCGCGAGTAATGTTGTTGAGTTCAACGCTAAATGGACTTGATGAGAACTCAAATTTTTTAAATGTATTGACCTGTTAGAAATTTTGTCAGATTAAATAACCCTAAGTAAGGGCTTTTTTTTATGCAAAAAATTAGGCGGAGAGAGTTGCCGCTCTCATCCGCCTATAAAACAAAGGGGGCTATTTGCCCTCCAAAAAACAGGAATATGATACATTTCGCTACCGTTATACTCAAGGATATTTTTGATCAAGGACGCAATTTTTCCTGGGAGCGCCCACCAAAGTGCCCTAAATGCGATTCATTCAAAGTCTGGGGACATGGATTTGTTCCGGCTTATTTTGATTATTTTGACGTTCCACTATTATTAAAACGCTATCGCTGCCCTGACTGTGGCTGTGTCATTACTATGAGGCCAGCAAGTCACTTTAGCGGTTTTCAATCTTCCAGAGCAACTATTCGATCTGCTCTCCAACACCGGATAAATCGTGGGAAATGGCCTCCCAAATTATCCACTGCACGGATGCGCTATTGGCTGAGAAACCTAAAACGTCAAATCAGGGCCCATCTCCCCCAAAACTGGAAGTATAGTTTTATGTTTTCCTATGACCATCTTCTGGGTAGGGGAAAGATTCCTGTGAGCAGATCAATTTAATCTGCAATAAAAACAGCCTGATACAAAACCAACCAACGGCTTCCTTTGAAGTGGGATTTAATAGGGTGTAAGCAACAGAAAACCCTAACTTCATAGGAGAACTGATGGAAGAAAAGCAAAAAATTGATGTGGCAGTATTCCGATACGGTGTAATTCAGGACTTTGTAGGCGGCATAATGCTCAATCATGGAGAACGTGAGCACCTGCTACGGGAGAAGTGCGCCCGCAAATGGTTGATTCCCCATTCCTGTAAAACCAGTATTAGCCGTGGCACCATTCAACGATGGATATGTCTTTATGAATCAAATGGCAGTCAGCTTGACTCGTTATATCCCAGGAGCAGAAACGACAAAGGTGCCACCCGGGTATTGAATGAGGAAACCTGCCTGATACTTGCGCAACTGAGAAAAGAAATGCCGGATGTGACGGTACCCTTTATTATTAAGACCATGAAAAAGCGGAGAATAGAACCCGATAGACTGTCCCAGTCAACGGTATATCGTTTTTTTCACCAGCAGGATCTTATGAAAAAGCGCAAACCACCTGAAGATCGCCGTAAATTTGAAGCGGAACATCCCAATGACATGTGGCAAAGTGATGTCATGCACGGACCCCATGTGGAAATAGACGGTAAACAACGAAAATCCTATCTGATCGCCTTTATCGATGACCATTCCCGACTAATTGTGTATGGGCAATTTTATGCTTCAGAGAACACTCAATCGTTCATGCATGCCCTTGAACAAGCCTTTCTCAGGCGTGGACTACCCCGCAAACTCTATGTTGACAATGGCAGTGCTTATCGCTCCAAACAGCTGATGCACACCATGGCGTCTCTGGCAATTGCACTGATCCATGCCAGACCGTACAAGCCACAGGGAAAAGGGAAAATTGAAAGATTTTTCAAAACAGTTCGTTCACAGTTTCTGCCGGGGTTTACCGGCACCACCCTGGGAGAGATAAATCTCGCCTTTGAAGATTGGCTGGCCCATGATTACAACGACCGCAAGCATTCTGCCACTGGGAAAAAACCTTTGGAGCGATTTACAGACGGTATTGAATGTATCCGCTCTACGCCGGATAATATCAAGGAGCATTTTAGAAAAACAGTCCGGCGGAAAGTCAATAATGATCGTACCATTATTCTTGATAAACGGTTGTACGAAGGGCCAGTGGAGCTTGTGGGCAAACAGGTGGAGCTGCTTTTTCATGAGAATGAATATGACCGGGTGGAACTTCTTCACCAGCAAAAATCATGGGGTTTTTTAAAGCCGGTGGATCTCAATGTCAATTGCCGGGTAAAACGAGACAAAAACAATGATCCAGTCATTTCATTTGAAGAGACAACCGCTGAAACCGGCCAGATGTGGGGAGGCAAACTATGAATACCTCCCATCGTATTTTTTTTGAACTCCAAAGGGAACCATTTATTGCCGACATTGCCCACAAGGAAATCCTGGAGACCCCTGAAATCAAGGGCGTTGAAAATCGTATCCGTTATGCCACAAGTCTTGGGAGCGTCGCATTGATCACCGGAGAAATTGGTAGCGGTAAATCCACTGCCCTAAGATACGTCTCAGGCAAACTTCATCCATCGGAGTATCGAATCATCCAAGTTACCGCTTCCAACGGATCTATTCTGGAGTTGTATCGCAATATCCTTGGGGAGTTGGATCTTGATCCGGTGGGCAGTTCAAGAACCCGTATGACCCGCCAAATCAAACAGGAAATTATGGATACCGTCATCGGGAAAAAAATGAAAATAGTTCTGATTATTGATGAAGCATCCCTGTTGCGACTGGAAGTTTTTGCTGAACTGCACACCCTGACACAGTTTGACAATGACTCAAAACCTTTTCTACCCATTATTCTGGCAGGCCAGGCTAATCTGGTTGATAACTTAAAATTTAGGTATTCCATGCCCCTGGCATCAAGGGTAGTGGGCAGATGTCATCTCCAAGGTGTTGACCGACAGGGTATGGAGGACTATTTGCTCCATCATTTGTCCATCGCAGGAGTTCATAAAAATTTGTTTGAACCGGCAGCCATCACTGCCATCCACCAGGGAGCAGGAGGGTTATTCCGAAAGGCTAATCATCTGGCCCGGGGTGCCATCATTGTTGCTGCCCAAGCAAAATCTCACCAAGTACTGCCTGATCATGTTCGCATTGCGGCCACAGAAATTTTTTAGATAATGTATTTAGAGTTTCGGTGAAACGGAGTCAGGATATCCTGGGGAGGAAACCTGAC
>DAOWDR010000597.1 GCA_030638935.1 Desulfobacteraceae bacterium
ATCATCCACAATATAGGGATAGATGTTTGGAATATCAGTAATGAGGATTTCCGGCGAACAGGAAGGAGAAAGCCCTGCCTGTTTGCCCGGTGTCCATTCATAGGTGGAATGGGTGCCCAGATGGATCATTGCATCGGCCTTAAAGCCCTTTGACAACCAGAGGTAAACCGCCAGATACTGGTGGTGGGGAAACAAGGTGGTATCATGGTAAAGTTTCATGGGGTCATCCCCCCAGCCCCGGGCAGGTTCGGGTAAGAGGATAATGTTTTCAACCTGTACAGCCGGGATAATGAAATTTTGTTCGTGTTTCATTATCCCGGACTGCCCAGGTTCCCCCCACTGCTCGATAACCTTTTCCTTAAAATCTTCGGGAAGAGATTCGAACCAGTGTTTGTAGGTGTCAACGGGCAAACTGATTAGTTTGCCCGTTGACCGCATTTTATCCAGCTCGCCGGGCGCCCAGGAGCCTATGTTCCGGGCTGAAGCCAGGATCAGCTCTTTTATCTGGATCTCGGACAAGGGATCACCAATGGTGTATCCATTTTCTTTTAAGGCCTCCATGATGCCTTCAATGCTCTTGAACACATTGAGATAGGAGGCGCCGATATTCTGCTTACCCTGGTGATGGTTGTAGAACATGATGGCGACACGTTTATCAGCATTGGGCTTTTGCTGGAGTCGTGTCCAGTTTTTGAGTCTGGGGACAAGACGGTCTATATTTTCAATAACAGGGCGGCTTAAAAAATAAGATCTGCCGGTTTTAGGATCAACTATTTTTTCTTTGGCAGAAAGCACCGTGGGTTCCTTCAGCCCTGATATCTCAGGGACTGCCAGGGACCAGGCCACCTCACTGGTGTCAATGCCCACAGGGTTTTTGCGCCATTGGTCAATGTTCTGTCCGTACAGGCTGACAGCACTGATGACGGGGACACCAAGCTTGTGCAAAAGATCCTGCAGCTTTGGTGTCAGACCATTATAAAATTTAAAGGAAAAGGCCAGGACCATATCCACCCTGGCCTTTCCTTTATCATCTAAAAGAAAGGATGAGATGATCTGCTGCTCTCTGCCAAAACAGGGCAGCACATTAAAACCTTCTGTTTCAAGGCGTTTGATTAAATAATCAATGGGTTCCTGCTGGCCCTTTGTCAAAAAGGATGAAAAAAAGAAGAATCCAATGGTTGGGCCATGGGCATCAAACCCGGGTTGTTTTTTCTGCCAGTCCAGATAATCCTGAACCCGGGTAAACACCTGCCCGGCCCTGGGGTGGTAGAGGCCAAGGTCAGGCCTTTTTATGACTGCTTCATAGAGGATTGTCTTGTCCATGTGGCGGTGGGCCACAAGGCGCAGCATGTTTTGAATATTTACCAGGGACAGGTACCTATAATATCCTGATACCTGGTCGTCAAACAAAATTCCTTGTTTTTTTAAACCCTCATCATCCAGGGAACCGCGCAGGGCATAAACGGTTTTTGACCCAAGATCAATCTTGTCTGTAAGAAAAGGTACAAATTCCCGGCCCATGACATCCACCACAATGATCTTGGCAGCATCAATTTGGGCCTTTGTTTCTTCGGGACGGGTTGTAACCTCGTCTGCTGTGATAAGTTTGATGGGAAGATCAAGGCCTTCAAGCGCAAGATCTGCGATATATGAATTGGCGTCCAGAACCATAAAGGCTATGTCCGCAGACATGGCCGGCAACGGCCCGAACAATACCAGGCATAAAAAACTTAAAATCAGGTGTTTCAGGCGCTTCATGGATGCAGTTTCCTTTTTACAGAGTCAGGACACAGAGTTAATCCGGGATATAAATCATGGAGCCATTGTCAAGTTTATAGGCGGTACCAAGCCGCATTCCCCGGCCCTTGGCAGTTTCCTTGGTCATTTTTACGGCATTTATTTTTTTGCCTTTTTTCTCAATGATCTCTATCTGACCGTCGGCAGATTTTTTAACAATGGTCAGCTCAGAGGTCTGGGACAACAAATCCTCAAGATGATAGGCGCCGAACAGGGCAATCAAAAGCCCCACAATAAAGACAAGTCCCAGGTCAAAAAGATTGGCCACTCCGGACATGGGATCATTGTCTGAAAAACCTGTACCCCGGTTCTGTCTGGGTTTAAGATATCTCATGGTCTATTGCATCCCCTGTCAGAAGTTCGGCAGCCAGTTCCATGTTTTTAATATCCTGCTCCACCCATCTGCGCTGGATGGTGAAATAAAAATAGGCAAGAAGCCCCAGGGCCATGCCCACCACCGTTGTGGTGAAGGCCACCACAAGATCCTGGCTCAACTGCCCTAAATCGCCCTGGCCCAGGGAGGCCAGGCCCGTGCCCATGGGGATGAGGGTTCCGATAAGACCCAGGCCCGGGCCAATGCGGATCATCATTTTTAAGGCATCAAGAGAAGTCCACATCTTGTGTTCGGCCTCGCGCAACAGATTGATGACCTGAATGTGAGATGCCACGCCTTTAAAGGATTCAAGCCTTGTTATAATGTGGACAACAGCAATTGGAAAACTGTCCTTGTAACGGCCTGAAAGGATTTTTTCCGGCAGGTTCTTTGACTGCTTTTTGAGACGGCTTCTTTGAAGCCAGCATCTGAAAAAGGTGCCGGAATAGACCAGCATCCAAACAAAGAGGCAGGATAGAATCAGCAATACCGGCAGAAAGAGCGAAGAGGCAATCAGATAAATAAATGTTTTTAAAATAGCGATAATCTGCATAATTATTCTCTTTTTAAAGGGTTGATAAAACCTGTCATCACAGCGCTGATGCTCAAGACAATCAAAAACAATTTTTCCCGGGACAGTTCAAAACCATTTTCCGTAAAAGATATCCTGTAAATTTTATCCAGGTCAGCAAACTGGGGAATCACGATTACGGACAGCACAAAGTAAATGGCAAGAAAAAGCATCAAAAAGCCCAAAAACGGCCTGACAGCAGCCGGGTTGGGAACCAGCCGGGTAAAGCAAAGGGCCACCCCAAGGCTGATCATTACAAAGCCTGCATAGAGGCCAAAAAAAAGGATGGGCTGACCAGGATACAGGGCCCCCACAAAACTGCAGGACAACAGGATCACGGTAAAACAGACCGGACATGGCACTACCAGGGGAATCCATCCCCGGGTGATCTGTTTCGGGTCCTGCTTTGATTCCCGCTGGTCTTTGAGCAGCTTGATTCCCCAGAATGCAAGGAGAAGTGCCAGAAGAAAATGGAGGGTCATCCCGCTTTTGAAAAATTGGTGGAGAAGATCCACATGGGCCGCAAGATCAACCTTGAGCAGGACCAGAGCAGCAGCGGCAAAGACAATGCCGTACCCTGCCATGAACACCAGGGCCGAAAGCAGTTGTCTGGTTCTGTCCTCTGCCTGGAGAAAAACAACGGCCAGTCCGCCGCCGCTTTTAAGGGCAAAAGCGGCAGTGGACAAAAACAGGCCCAGTATCAGTGACTTAAATTCCATTGGCTAATAGTAATACCCCATGCTTATATAGAAGTTTCTGCCGGGGATTTGCAAAAAAAAACCCGGACCATTAATAAATGATCTGGGATTCCCTGATTTTCCACAGATTGGATTTGTCTCTCCCCTGTCCACGGGGTAGTGACAATACTTAAGCTCATCCAGGCAGGTCTTCTGACTCTCGG
>DAOWDR010000158.1 GCA_030638935.1 Desulfobacteraceae bacterium
TCCGGATGGTTTTGGCCAGGTCGGAAAGAGCGGCCATGTCCTCAATGATATGATCAAACAAAGATTTTTGTTTGATGCCCATGTGGATAGCCACAAGCCCTATGGAGTCAATTGCTTTCTGGGATAATTTAAAGGTTGCCCTGACCGATTGTTTTCCCCTCAGGTCAAACATGGCTGGTCCAAGAAACGGATCATCTATTTTGGGCATGGTGCCTCCTTTTCGGAGTGTAATTATTAAATCTGCGGTGACATAAAAAGTAATACAGAGTTATTATGGTTTGGATTTTACAATAAAATAGAATCCGGATCAATACAAATTTCATTGATTACCAAAATATAATGGAGATAATTCTACTAAGGTAGGGGCAGCTAAAGAAATAGCATACAAAGCCAGAATCCAAGGCCTGCAATGATGAAACTTCTCTCCTTGCCGCTGGGCTCAAATTCAGGCTCGGTTCGATCTTCACAATAGCATCTGGCTTCCATGGCAAGGACGAGGTGATCGGCGGATAAAAAGGTTTTTTTCAAGAGTGGTAGTGTTAAGCGGATGAATCGTTTTACAGGATTTTTTTGCAGATTTCCGCACCGGGAGTCAATGGCATCTGAGGTTTCCCGGGCCTGGTTTAAAATAAGGGGCAAAAAGCGCAGGGCAAGGCTGATCATGATGGCCACCCGTTTTTCCGGTACAAAGGGAATCGGTTTTAAATACCATTGGGCAGCGCTTTTCAGGCTGGCAGGCCGGGTGGTGGCGGAAAAAATCAGCCCGGTTACCATGACCAAAAAAAATCTAAGGGCAACAAGGCATCCCTGGTATAGACCCTGGGCGCTTATGGTCATATTATACAGGGAAACAAGGGTATCCCCGGGAATTGTCAGGGCCCGGGCAAGGAGGATGAAGAAAAGAAAAAGGATAAAATATCTTAAGTGTTTCAATGTTTCCCAGGCCCTAAGTCCTATCTGTTTTAGAAAGAAAATAAGAATTCCAAGGCAGATGAAACAGGCTATGAAATCAGCTTTTAACAGGGAAAGGCTTACCACGCAGACCAGGAAAAATTTGCACCTGGTATCCAGACAATGCAGGATTGAGTTGCCCGGTTTGAAAAAAAAAGGATTTAAGGCTGCCATGGGCGTTGGGACTCCATTCTACAGGCACAGGGCTTTTTTACCCCATAGAATTCAAGTTTTTTTACCAGATCTGTAATGGATCCGTCCTGGGCAAGCTTTCCTTCGGCCATGATGAGCAGGCGTGAGGCTGATTCCAAAAGTGTTTCCACGTCGTGGGTGGCCATTATGATGGTCTGGCCCTTTTTATTCAGGTCTGAAATAGTGGCCAAAAGAGATTGGGTGCCGGGGTGGTCCAGGTTGGCAAAGGGTTCGTCAAATATGATGATTTCAGGGTCCATGACAAGGATGCCTGCAATGGTCAATTTTCTTTTTTCGCCGCCGGAAAGGGTGGCAGGGTTCCTGTCCTTTAACCCGATCAGGTCAAGCTGTTCAAGTACCTGGGTGACCTTTGTATTTATATGATCCCGCTGGAGGTTTAAATTTTCAGGGCCAAAGGCAACCTCGTCAAAGACGGTGTCTCCCACAATCTGGGTATCTGCATCCTGAAAGACCATTCCCACTTTTTTCCGGGTTTGGATTAGATCCTTTAAAATATTTTTCCCATGGAGGTGAATTTCTCCAGTCTCTGGCTGTAGCAGTCCGTTCAAATGCCTGATCAGGGTCGTCTTGCCTGAACCGTTTTGGCCGGCCAGGATAATGAATTCTCCCCTGGAAACAGAGAAGGAAATGTCAAAAATGCCGCCCTTCCCAGGATACCTATGGGTAAGGTGTTTTATCTCAAAAATTGGTGCCATAATGCCTGTGTATGCCTGTTATTTGGACTATTGTTATTTGATTTGGGGTCTGATTTTTTTTGCCAAAAAGGCTGCCGCCGCAATTTTCAGTCCATCTCCGATCAAAAAGGGATACATGCCGGCAGCAAGAGCCTTGTTCCATGACAGGGAAAAGGCCATTTTTAGCCAGGGAACTCCGATGGCATAGACGATTAAAGAACCTGTAATCATGGCAATAACATCTGCTGTAATAGTTTTTTTTAATCCCTTTGAAATGGCACCGGCAACAAAAACCGCTGGCAGATAAGCGATGAGATATCCGCCGGTGGGGCCGAATAATTTGCCTATGCCCGATGTGCCGCCAGCAAAAACAGGCAGGCCGGCAAGTCCGATCAGAAGATAGATGCTTACACAGGCAAGTCCCCAGACAGGACCTAAAATGATTCCGGCCAGCAGGACAAACATGTTTTGCAAGACAATGGGTACAGGGCCGATGGGGATGGCGATAAATGCGCCCATGGCGATCAGGGCAACAAACAAGGAAGTATATACGGTCATTTTAAGCTGGTTGGTATTGTTCATCTTTTTCCTTTCAGGCGTGGAAACAATCTCCATAGATTATCTTTTTGAGTTTTTGTTGGTCATCTTCAATGATCAGGGCACCTGTTTCATCCACATCAACGGCCTTTCCTTCATAGATTTTGTCAAAGGTTTCAACCCGGACCCGGCTGCCGATGGTGCTGGTTTGTTCCTTCCATTGATTAATTATATCAGGACAATTAATTTCTTGAATCCTGTTTTGGAATTCAGATAAAAATGCAGTCAGAATTTGTTTCCGGGACACCTTTTTTTTTAGAATATTTTTAAGGGAAATTGCTTTAAATTCTTTGTTGGCAGGATCATTATTGACATTGATGCCAATTCCGATCACCAAAAATCTTACCATATCCCCCTGGGTTTCCATTTCAGAAAGCATACCTGCCAGTTTCTCTCCACCAAGCAAAAGGTCATTTGGCCATTTTACACTGACATCCAGATCAAATAATCGGTTTAACACCCTGGACAGGCTCAGGGATGCTGCAAAATTATAAATATATACCAGGGGCGGGGGCTCAGGGGGTTTTAAGATAAGGGTAAACCAGAGTCCGCCCTTGGAAGATACCCATTCCCGGTTGAGGCGGCCCCTTCCCTTGGTCTGGTGTTCGGCAACCACACAGCTTAAATGTGTAGCCCCTTCTCTGGCAAGGCTCTTTGCCGTATCCATGGTGGTTTCAACTTTTTGGAAATAAAGGATCTGCTCCTTGACAGGCTGGTCAAAGCAAAAGGGAAGCAGCAGGTCCTCAGGGTCGGAGAGCACATATCCATTGGGTCTGGAATCAATGGGGAAACCGTTTTGTTTCAATGCATTGATATGCTTCCATACAGCCACCCTGGAAATACCGGTTGCTTCACTTATCCTGACTCCGGAGACTGTTTCTCCCCTTGCCTTGTAGAGAAGCTCAAGGATAGTTTCTTTATTATTATTTTTCTTGTTAACCATTGTGAGGGTTGTTAGTTAACAAAAATCAAAACCCGGGTCAAGAAATTTTTATTTTGATCCTGTAATTTTGTAAATATGGACAATCCCTTTGAAACGATGGTAAAAGAATGGAATCTGTAGTATTCGTCATTATATGATGGCAGTTGGGGTATGGACAGGCAAAAAAGACATTAAAATAAAGATAGAATATTTTGAGTTGGTAATAATATGGTTTCAATAAATGCACGGATTCTTGTTGTAGATGATGATGAAGCCATTAGAGATGCCCTGATGGAGATTCTGGAAGATGATTATGATGTAACCTGTGTTGACAGCGGGTTCAAAGCCCTTGACCAGATCAAAAAACAGATATTTGACCTTATTTTTTTGGATATTGTAATGCCTGAAATGGATGGAATCCAAACGTTAAAGCAAATCAAAGCCCATGACAAAAATTTGGATATCATTATGATCTCTGCTGTGGACCGTGCCCAGGAAGCCACGGACTCCATTAAGCTTGGCGCCTATGATTATATTACAAAGCCATTTGACCATGAAATTATATTGACCCGTGTGGAAAAAGTCCTGTTAAAACGAAACCTTGTAAAA
>DAOWDR010000281.1 GCA_030638935.1 Desulfobacteraceae bacterium
ATGGATAACCATATTCCCTTTGGTATCTATAATGGCCAGAAACCCGCTTTTCCCAATCCCAATTTCTTTGTTGATAATCGTTTCAAGATTTTTTTGGGATATTTCCTGTTTTTCAACAAAAGAGAGAACCGATGTAACAATATCTTCAAGTTTACTTTTGGTGATTTCCTGGATCTTTTTTTTTACAACCATCCGGTTGGATAATAGAGAGGTTCCTGAACAGATTACAAGGGCTGCAACAAGGCAGATCGCAAGTTTAGAATTAAGCTTCATTTGATTTCTCCCTCTTCATTCGTGTGGAAAAGAAACTACTTTATTGGAAGTACTGATTTTTTATTTGTTTTTCATGATTTTTCAGCCATGTGAATTATCTTTTATGTTGAAATGGTTCTGACTTTTGGAACAGAATATTTACCATATTCCCCAAACCATATAACTGCTGGAACACTATCGGGATTCCGATCAATTTAATTGGAATAACATTACAATAAATTATGATCCTTTGCAAATTCAATTCAATACCTTTTCAAAAAAGGGTTCTTGGTATATAAAAAAAGTGAAGCTGAAATTGTATCGATACAAATTTGTTGACCAAAGGATATTCCCATGGAAAAACCATCGAGACTTAAAGTTGTTGCTTCTTTTCTGTTCAGATTCTTACGGGTTCTCATTGTTCTTGGCATAGCCTGTGCTATTGCTTTCTGGCTGTATACCCTTAAGTCAAAACCCGAAAAAAAACAATTGGTGCGAATACCGCCCAGTGTCCGGATATTTGAGGCCCATTCCCGATCCAAAGTGATGACCGTGGAGGCCTTTGGTACGGTTAGTCCCAGGAAATTGGTTAAAATTGCCGTGGAAGTGCCAGGTCGAATAGATTATCTGAACCCTTCCTTTTTGGAAGGGGGGTTAATAAGAAATCAAGACCTTTTAATCCAAATTGACCAGCGGTCCTATCGCCTGGGCAAAGAGGCGGCTGCTGTCCGGGTCAACCAGGCCCGGGTGGATATTGACAGCCTGAACCAGGAAATTAAAAATCTGAAAAATGATATTGAACTTGCCAAGGATAATGTGGGTCTTAGCCAAAAGGAACTTACCCGTATTGCGGCCCTGAGCAAAAATCAGTTTGCTTCAAAAACCAGCCTTGATAAGGCTGAGCAGCAGCACCTTGCAGCCAGGATTCAATTGCAGGCCGTTCGGAACAGGCTTTTGCTTACCCCGCCCATGATGGCGCTGAAAAAATCTGCCCTGGCCATGGCAAATGTGGAGTTTAATAAAGCCAACCTGGCATTGGAAAGAACCAGGATAATATCCGGGTTTGACGGATTTGTTTTGGACAAACAGACCGAGGTGGGAGAGTATGTGAATCCCGGCCAGGTATTGGGTTCTATTTATGAAAAAGATGCTTTGGATGTGGAGGTGAGAATCCCTTTGGAGCAGATGAAATGGATTCAGACTTTTTTTAGCAAGGGGCACACTCCCGAAGCCAGGGTCAGCATTGCAAATTTTGAGGGTCCTGGTCAGCGGGTATGGGAGGCGAAGGTTGCCAGGATAAAGGCCAAAATCGATGAAAAAACCAGAACCCTTCCCATGACCCTGGAAATACAAACTAAAATAAATGGGGCAGGGGCCAAGGCGTCCTCATCTCAAGGGTCTTTATCCCAAGCATATTTGTTTGATTTAAAACCAGGTACATTTGTTAAATGCAAGATCATCGGGGAGACCCATGAAAATATTTTTGTTTTGCCCAGGCATCTGCTCAAGCCAGGTGATATACTTTTTATTGTGAAAGATGGGCACCTGGAAATGAGACCTGTTAAGGTGCTGCGCAAATTTGAAGATGAAGTCTATATTAATGGCGGGCTGAACAACAAGGATAAAATTATTTCTTCCCCCCTTCCCGGTGCCATTGAAGGGATGCAACTCACCATTAAAATAAATGGGGAAAAACAAACGGGAATTAAGCAATGAAAGCCTTGGGTAAATGGTCGGTTGAACACAGGGTCACGGTAAACCTGGTCATGGTATTTTTGATTGTGGCAGGCTTTTTTACTGTGATAAATATGAAGCGGGAAATGTTTCCCCAGTTTTCCCTGGACATGATTAATATAGGTGTCAACTATCCCGGCGCCTCCCCTGAAGAGGTGGAAGAGGGTATCTGCATCAAAATAGAGGAACAGCTTAAAAGCCTTGAAGATGTAAAAACCATGTATTCAACCGCCCTTGAGGGTCATGGCTCTGTCACCCTGGAGCTTGCTGCCGGCGCAAATATCAATGAAAAACTGGATGAAATACGTACTGAAATTGATTTGATCGATTCTTTTCCTGAACAGGCCGAAGATCCTGTGATCATTGAGATCAAGAACAATGAGCCTGCCATTTATCTGGCTGTCTATGGAGATGTGGATGAGCGGGTGCTGCGGGATACTGCTGAAAAGATCAGGGATGACCTGGTGGAAACCGAGGCCATCTCCCTGGCAACCCTATCCGGTGTCAGGGAATTTGAGATTTCCATAGAAATATCAGAGGAAAGTCTGCGCCGGTTTAACCTTTCCTTTGATCAGGTGGTGACAGCGGTCAAGACCGGTAGCCTGGAGCTTCCCGGTGGTAAAATTAAAACCCGGGGGAAAGAGTTATTGGTCCGGGCCAAGGGAAAACTTTATACGGGTGAACAGTTTGAGCAAATTCCGCTTTTGACACGATCCGACGGCACTGTGATCCGGCTGGGGGATGTGGCAAGGGTAAAGGACGGGTTTGAAGAAACCGATGTTACGGCAAGGTTTAATGGTAAACCAGCCGCAATGATTGTGGTGAGCCGGACAGATTCCCAGGACACCATTGTTATTTCAAATACCGCCCTGGATTATATTGAAACCCACAAGGATCTGATGCCCAAAGGCGTGACCCTGGGCTATTGGTTTAATATGGCGGACATGGTCCAGGATCGTATTGATCTTTTGCTCAAAAACGGGGTCCAGGGGATATTGCTGGTGTTTATTGTTCTGGCCCTGTTTCTGGATCTGGGCCTTGCCTTTTGGGTGGCTTCTGGAATTCCCATCTCCTTTATGGGAGCATTTTTGGTCCTTGATTATTTTGGCGCCTCCATCAACATGCTTTCTTTGTTCGGATTTATTATGACCCTGGGGATATTGGTGGACGATGCCATCATTGTGGGGGAGAATGTCTATACCCATTATTCCATGGGCAAATCCCCTAAACAGGCGGTGATGGATAGCATGAAACAGATCGGTACACCCGTGGTTATGGCTGTGACCACTACCATTGTGGCCTTTACCCCTTTGATGCATATCGCAGGTATTATGGGAAAATTCATTTCCATAATGCCCCAGACTGTGATCTGTATTCTGGCCATTTCCCTAGTAGAAGCCTTTCTCATCCTTCCGGCTCACCTGGAACATACCCTGAAACCTTCCAAAAAAAAATAAAAGTTGGTTTTTCCTGGTCTTTTTTTTCTGGCTGGGCTGGCTGAAAAAAGATATTAGAGACGGCCACTCCTGGATACGGAGTCGGGTGGAAAAAAATATGAACAGGGTCATCCATTCTTTATATATCCCGGTTTTGAGGTATTGTGTGAGGAACAGGTATTTTACCCTGGCCCTGGGGGTGGGATTCCTCATTATTTCCATGGGCCTTCTGGCAGGGGGGCATGTGCCCTTTGTTTTTTTTCCCAAGACCGATTCAAATTGGATAATTTCAGAGACGATCTATCCCTTGGGCACCCCCTTTGAAATGACGGAAAAGACAATAAAACAAATAGAAAAAGGTGCCTTTGAACTGAACGATTTTTTCAGGGAACGGGTGGAGGACGGCAGGGATCTCATCGTTAACAGTTTTTCTTTGGTGGGGGTTATTCCCAGAAGGGACTGGAAACCGGGGGTGTATGGCGGACACTGCGGAGAAGCCTGGGTCGAGATTTTGCCTGCTGAAATGCGGTCGGATATTTCCGCCCCCGAGGTCACGGCCAAATGGCGGGAACTGACCGGAGATATCCTGGGGGTTGAGCAGCTGACCTTTACTATTATCGGTGGCGGCCCAGGCGGTAACCCCATTGAAATCCGCCTTGTGGGAAGTGACCTGACCCAGTTGGAACAGGCAGCCCAGCTTCTTAAGGATGAGATTGCCACCTATCCTGGCACCTTTGATATCACGGATGATTTTCGGCCCGGAAAAATGGAAAA
>DAOWDR010000382.1 GCA_030638935.1 Desulfobacteraceae bacterium
CTAAAAATGATTCCAACCCATTTGATTTTAAATAACACTTGGCATATTTATAAAAGGTGCCTTCAAAATTACCAAAGGCAATGATAAATCCGGGCCACCCGTCCAGGCAGCCCAACTTCAGGAAATAAAGGGAAAAAGCCGCCCAGAATCCATGGAGGACAGCCTTAAACATGCCCGATTTCTTCCCGGTTTCAGCCAATTTTTCAGCCCCCAGGGTGGAATACCGGTTGGTCTTGTGGATCACCTCTTCCAGATTTTTAAACGGGATCTGGTTAATAAAGGCCTTAAAATACCCGCAGGAATTTTTACTTACCACCTCATAGCGTTCATGAACCGCATCTGGTTTAAAGACCAGAGCCCCTTTTCTAAAAAGCTGGGGCTGCCTGTAATCCGGATAAAAACCACCATGCCGGATCCATTTACCCATGAAATAATTACGCCGGGGTACATAATAGGCATCCAGACTGTCCGGGTCATTGATGATTTCAAGGATTTCGTTTTTTGCCGATGAAGTGCAACGCTCATCGGAATCAAGGCTGAATATCCAGTCATGGCTGCAGGCGGCAATGGCATCATTTCTCAGGCTGCCAAACCCCTTGAAAGGAATTTGGACAACTTTTGCACCATGGGTCTTTGCAATCTCTACCGTCCCGTCTGTACTGAATGAATCGGCCACAACAATTTCATCGGCCCATGCCACACTTTCCAAAGCATCTTTAATCTTTTCTTCCTCATTAAAGGCAATGATATATACGGATACTTTTCCCATCAAATGTTTCCTTTACTCGCACCGTCCAATTGGTGCAAAAATCCATAGGTAATAGATAACAGCAGCAAAGTCCCGGTATTTAAAATCTGAGTGTCAAACATACCCCCCAGAAACAGGACCAGACAGGTGGAAAACACAAAATAGCCAACAGGGGTTTCCCGGAACCGCCAGGATCGGGCAAACATGTTCCAGAACAGCCAAAAACAGGAAATGAGTCCGGCTATTCCAAAACTGACCCCCATGTACAAAAAATTATTATGGGGATGGGCCACGGCAGACCCTTTTTCCCGGGTAAACTCGGGAAGGCTTCCCGTACCAATGCCAATGATGGGATGTTTTTTTATAATATCAAGGGCTTGCCCTGTAATAAAAAACCTTGGCATCTTTGGAATAAATTCACCTGCCATAATTTTCTCTCTGTTTTCATTCAATTGAGTTATAGTATCAACCGCCCGGAACCTGACCACCGGAGACAGGCAAAGGGAGAGTACCAGTATCACAAATACCAAAGCTTTTATTTTAAAAGAAAACCCATGCATAAGATTCCAGGCCACCAGGGGGGACACCAGGACAAATATCAGATACCCGCTTCGGCCCTCCAGCACTGTCAGGTGAAATAAAAAAACCAAAATCAATGCAACCAGCACAATTTTAGACATCCGGGCTGTTGCCAGTTTAAAATAATAGGCTGCCATGAGAATGCCTATGATCAAATACATGGAAACCAGGGTATGCGCAATACCAAACCCCAGGAAACAGGCCTTAATCGGAGCTGCCAGTCCGGAAAATTGAATCATGGCCAGAACCGCACCTGCAAAAAGACCGGTCCACAATGCACAGACAAAAATAAAGAAACGTTTCTCACTCAAATAGCAGCCGGCAACAACAAAGAGGGCAATCCAGTATTTGGTCTTCATGGCATAGTCCATGCCAAGGTCCAGGTTCCTGGAATAAATCAATCCGATCCAGGGCAGGATAACAAACAGAATCACCGGCCTGAACCAGGGTTGTTTGACAACAGATATAACCCGGGTAAACCGCCCTGAAAAGAGCCAGACGGCACAGGCAAGCCCGATACCGATCAAGGGCGGTGCTGTACCTGTGGGCAACAATAAAAAGGTCAAAGCAATGCACCAGAAAATGGCATCATCCGGTGAGGTATTGGACAAATATTTTTTAATCAATTTCATTATTATTACTCACATCGATATTGCTCTTATCATTGGAAATCAACTGATTTAGCCCGGATTCACAAAAAGATGCTGGTGATGCGATCGCCTTTTCTAATATCATATCATTTTTTCCCAAATTATTCCGGGAATTCTCCGGGTGCCACAGATGATAACAAATGGCTTTAAAGGGATTTTCCTTTCGTTTCAGGCCCAATTTATAAAGTCGGACAACTATTTCCTGGTCTTCCCTGCCCCATCCCTGTATCGCCTGATTATAACCGTTAACAGCCACAAGGTCCTTCCTGAAAAACCCCATGTTGCACCCCCTTATACCGGAAAGCTTGGACATCCTGTGGGCAGGCCAAAAAGGAATTCTCAAAATATGATGGCTGTTTGAAATATTAAACTTCATTGCATGGGTTAGGCGCCTTGCAAAAGAATCCATATCAATACATGTAAATTGAGCTTCACTTTTTTGATTGACAATGACCCGTTTGCCCTGGAAAAAGCACCCCTTTTCCGCAAGGGAAAGATGATCCTGGATAAAATGTTTTTCAGGAATGCAATCTCCGTCAAGCATTACCAGGTAATCACCCTGGGCCTTTAAAATTGCCTTGTTCCGGATCATGGACAGTCGGAATTCCTTGTCTTCCTGCCAGACATGGTGCACATTGAGATCTGGTTGGGCCAGATAAAGAGCCAGCATCCTTGCAGTCTCTTGGGTGGAACCGTCATCGGCAATGATAATCTCATGGGGAGCTTGGGTCTGATTTGCCAGACCGTCCAGAACCTTTTTCAAAGCCTTTGGCCGGTTATATGTGGGAACAATAACGGAAACTTTCATGACACCCTAAATTTTCTCTGTATAGCCGTTAACACCTCTGAAACACTCAGGTTCTCCATGCACCGATAATTATCGCAAGGTTTCTGGCGGTAGCAAGGCGAACAATCAAGCTCTTTTTGGAGAACCGTGTGAATCTTTCCATGGGGTCCGGTCCGAACAGGGTTTGCCGGCCCGAAAATGGCAAATACCGGTATATTAAGAGCTGCTGCCATGTGCATTGGCCCTGTATCATTGCAGATAAAATAAGTTGCACCTTTGATCACGGCCAGCAACTCCTTGAGGTTTGTTTTCCCGGCAATGGAAACCGCATTTCCCTTTGAATGCATCACAACTTCATCCGCAATTAAAGCCTCAGCAGCTGAACTGATCACCACAACGGGCAGAGGAAGCGCTGATGCCAACTCCCCAAATTTATAGGCATGCCACCGATTGGCCGGTTTCCCGGCAGAGGGGCTCATCACCACATAGGAGTTGGGCAGGCTGCGACAGATTTCAGGAAATGGATCATAGGGGGCAAAGGGGTAAGAAATTTCATCAATGGGGCAGCCCATGAACTGGACTATTTTCAAATACCGGTCAATGGCATGGATATTCATGCTCCCATGGATTTTATGGGTATAAAAAAACGGGCTGCCTTCGTCGGACTCCTTAAAACCGAGCCTGATTTTAGCCTTTGAAAAATAGCTGATCACCCCGGATCGAAAAAGGCCGGACAAGTCAATGGACACATCATAGGCCGCGGCACCTAACCCCAGACGAAGGTCATTTATTTCCCCAATGGTCTGTTTCAGGTTCTTCAATTGTTTCCATTGGTCCTTTTTGATCACCCACAACTTATTTATCATGGGATGGCCCTCCAAAATTGTATGGAGGCCGTGACCCACCACCCAATCAATCCGGGCATTGGGGAAACCTTTTTTAAGGGCGTTCAAAAAAGGCAGGGAATGGACGATATCCCCCAGGGCACTTGGTTTTATAATCAAAATATTTTTCACAGATTCAAACAGAACACTTCCCTCCTGACATTTTTATTTTCTCTCCCCTCCAAAAATCAGATTTGATCTGATCAGCCCAAAACAGACCGGCAAACATCCATGACCGCATCCACAGAGATACGGGTCATACACCTATGATCTATAGGGCATTCATCCTTCAGGCAAGGAGCACAGGATGTAGGCTCCCTGACCATGATGCTGTTCTTGTTTGAAGGGGCTGTGGCAATATAATCGGTGGAGCCGATGATAGCCACCTGGTTCACATCCAGGGCTGCTGCTGCATGCATGAGCCCTGAATCATTGGTTACAAACAAATCACAATTTCCAATCAGCCCAAAGGCCTGGGAAAGAGTTGTCTTCCCGGCTATATTGATACAGCAACCCTTTGCCATGTCCATAATTTCTTCCCCAAGTGCTTGGTCGGCAGGCCCCCCAAAGATAAGCACCTTTGTCTGGTACTTGTGGAAAAGCTTTCTGCATAGTTTAGCATACCGGTCCGGAAACCAGCGTTTAGCTGTCCCGCCGGTGGCGCCGGGGTTGATGCCCATGACAGGCCCTGTTCCGCCCAGCCCGTTTTCCGCCAATATTTTTTTTGCAGCGGCCTTGTCTTCATCACCCAGAACAAGATCCAGTTTTCTGCCGTCATCTTCAAGCCCCGCCCCCCGAAGGAGACCAATGTAATAATCAATGAGATGGTCCTTTTTCAAGGCCGGGTCCAGTTTCACGCATTGGTTGAGCAACAAAAATCTTCCATCGGTATTGTACCCCACCCGCTCAGGAATCCTGGCCAAAAAAGCCAGCAAAGCTGCCTCAAAGGCATTCTGCATAAGTATGGCCAGATCAAAACGATGCTTTCGGATATCTCCTGCAAGCCTCAGGGTTCCTATCCCCATTTTATGCCGACCATAGTTTTCATAGACCATGACCTCATCCACATGGGGATTTTTTTCATAGACAGGAATCACCCAGGGCTTTGCGAGAACCGTGATTCTGGCGTCCGGATAATTTTTGCGCACCCCCCGGATCACCGGGGTTGTCATTATGGCATCCCCCACCCAATTGGCCGCTCTGATCAGGATACGGGCATCACTGCTGTCTTTGAGCATAATTTTTGTCATCAAATTTAGTTTCGTATTATTATTTTGATTATTGCCCTGGTTATTGTCTGGGATAGGGGGAATAGTTTTTTATTTTCCAGCGGTTGTGCACCCAGAAATACTGGTCTGGAAATCTTCGCACCATGGATTCAATGGCAGTTGTATAATTCTGGGTATTGTTTTCGATATCTTTTATCCTGTCCCCGGTTTCTTCAAGGGGAACTTCCGGTAAAAATTCAATGACAAATTGTCTGTTTTTCCGCATACAGCACATGGGCACCACCGCCGCCTTTGTTCTCATGACAAGAACGGCAAGACCGTTGTTGGTGCAGGCTGGCCGTCCAAAAAAGTCCACAAAGGCACCTTTATACCAGTCCACGCTCTGGTCCAGCAATGTCCCGACCACTCCTCCCTCCCCAAGAATCGTATCCAGCTTTTTAGATGCCCCCCGCA
>DAOWDR010000165.1 GCA_030638935.1 Desulfobacteraceae bacterium
GTCAAGGAGGTGTTGAAATTGATCCGGGCCTCTTTGCCCTCCACCATCACCATCAAACAGGAGATTCAAAGACAAGGGCTGATGATCAATGCTGATCCCACCCAGGTACACCAGATCATCATGAACCTGTGTTCCAATGCCGGGTATGCCATGATGGAAAAAGGGGGAATCCTTGATGTTTCAGTTGAAAAGATAACCCTGGACAAGGACACAGCCAAAAAATACCTGGATCTTCTATCCGGGGACTATGTCCGGCTGATTGTGAGGGATACCGGCCAGGGAATGGAAAAAGAGGTGATGACTAGGATTTTTGAACCCTTTTTTACCACCAAGCCAGTGGGTACCGGCACGGGCATGGGGCTTGCCATGGTCCACGGCATTGTTAAAAAGTTAGGGGGTGGTATTTTTGTTGAAAGTGAACCGGGTTTGGGCACTAGTTTCCATGTGTTTTTTCCAGAGGCAAGTAAATAAAACCATGGAAAAAAATGGCAGCCGGGCCTGGGCGGGCCCAGCTGCCACATTGCTAAAGACAACCAATTGTCTTATTATTCGTACATGGTTTCTATGTCATTTTCATAGTTTTTCATGATGATATTTTTTTTCAGTTTGAAGGTTGGGGTCATCATGGCATTTTCAATGGTAAACTCAGGTACAATGGTAACTTTTTTGATGGTTTCAAAGGAGGGTAGTCCCTGGTTTTTCTTTTCCACTTCAGAATCGATCAAAGCCTTGATATCAGGATGTTCGAGCAGGTCTGCAATGGCTCCATTGGTAATCTGATTCTCGTCTGCATAGGCTTTGATATTATCCTCATCCAGGGCCATCACAGCGGAAAGGTATTTCCTTTTGTCGCCCACCACACAGACTTGGTTGATATATTTGGAAGTTGTCATGACCCCTTCAATACGGGAGGGAGCGATATTTTTTCCGCCGGCAGTGATGATGAGATCCTTTTTCCTGTCTGTGATTTTCAGAACATTGTTTTCATCTATTTCTCCTATGTCCCCGGTTTTGAGCCAGCCGTCCTCGGTGAAGGTGTCGGCGGTTTTATCCGGCATCTTATAATATTCTTTCATCACATTTCGTCCGGACAGGAGTACCTCTCCATCCTCGGCAATTTTATGGAACAGTCCCTCACCCGGGGGGCCCACCACACCGAAATCGTAATTGTCCGGCCGGTTGACATTGGAAAATGAGGTATTTTCTGTCATGCCTATTCCTTCAAGGATCAATAGGCCTGCTGCGTGGAAAAACCGTGCGATTTCAGGATTCAGGGGAGCAGCGCCGCTGATGCACCATTTGACATTACCGCCCAGAGCCTTGTGGATTTTAGAAAAGACAAGTTTGGTGGCCAGTTTATACTTTAGCCCCAGACCAAAGGGAATTGGCTGACCTTCTAATTTGCATTTGCTGACCTGGGAGCCTGTCTGACAGGCCCAGTTGAATATCTTTTCTGCTGCCCCGCCCTTTGCCTCTGCACCGCTGATAATTTTGGTATGGATTTTTTCAAACACCCGGGGCACGCTGACAAACCAGTGGGGAGCTGCCAATCCAAAATCATCCAGCAGAGAGTCTATACTCCTGGCAAAACTGGTCCTATTGCCTGTTCTTATGGCCGTATAACAGCTGGTTCTGGCAAAAACATGGGCCAGGGGGAGAAATACAAACATCTCTTCCCCATCATTGAAGTCCCCGCTTTGGTACACAGACTGGCAGGTAGAAGTGAGGTTGTCATGGGTCAGAACCACTCCTTTGGGCACCCCTGTTGTGCCTGAGGTGTATACAAGCCCGGCCGTATCCTGGGCCGTGACAAGGATTGTCCTTTTTTCAAAGGTCTTGTCGTCAATCTCTTGCCCAAGGGCTAAAAATTGGTCATAGGTAATTACCCAGTCATCTCCCTCAACCTCACCATTAAAAAGAATAACCTTCCGAACCTTTGGAATATTGTTTTTGATCTCAAGCAATTTATCCAATTGGGTTAGATTTTCGGCAAAGACAAGCACTGAATCGGAATGGTTGATGATATATTCACAATCAGGAGGCAGGTTGGACTGATAGATACCAACGGTTCCCACGCCAATGCTCATGTTGGCAATATCGGTTAAAACCCACTTATAGCAGGTATAACTCAAAATGTTGATATTGTCGCCTTGTTCAACGCCAAGGGCAATAAGACTTTTTGACACTGATTTAGCCTGGTCATAAAAATTTTGCCATGTGACAGAGGTGGCATTGGCGTTTTCATCAAACCACCTGTATGCTTTTTCATTGGCGTATTTGTCAACGGTCTCGCAGAGCATCTGATGAAAATTGGTATAATCCTTAAACGGCATAAATCCTCCTATTGTTGATACTTATATATGATTTCTCCCAAAGGGGTCAGTTTTCCATAAA
>DAOWDR010000518.1 GCA_030638935.1 Desulfobacteraceae bacterium
CGGCATTGGCCTCAAGGTGCTGGGTATTTATTTAAATGCCTGGGATGGTATGGCCTACACCAGCCGGGTGAAAAAGCTGGTCAAAGTACCTGCCGATGCCAAGGGAATCAAGATGCGGGTTCCCCCTATCCGGATATTTGAAGTCTATGTACCAACCCTTGGTTTTATTTCAACACCAGTGGCTTATTCAGAAACGTTTACAGCTCTTCAGACCGGGATAGTGGATGCCAGGTCTGCCTGCCCCGCGGTTGAAGCCTATGTCATGAGAGATGCCATAGACACTTATGTAGCCACTAAGGACGCTTTTGAATACTGGTTTCTAACCATGAATAAGAAACTCTGGGACAGCCTTTCCCCGAAGGACCAGGCCATCCTTACCGCCAGTGCAGACAAGGTAATGGCAGACCAGGCCGTAGCAGCGGAACAAGATGAAAAAGAATTTATGGAAAAACTGACTGCCGCCGGCGTCAAAGTTTATGAAGTCAGTGATGATGAATGGAATATCTCGGCCAAAGCTGTCAGAGAAAAGGCATGGCCAATCATTGAAAAAGAACTTTTAGGAACCGAACTTATGAATAAAATCAAACTGCATGCCACTCCCATTCCCTAATAAGAAAACTCGAGTCCGGAAAGGTCTTCCTTTCCGGACCGACCAAATGGAGAAAAAAATGTCCATGAAAACCATTCAAAAAACTATTGCTGCCATCGACAATGTGTTGACCAGTGGGTTTTCAATTCTCATTGTCCTGGGCGGTGCCCTTATGACCCTGACGGTAGTGCTTCAGGTGCTGTTACGCTATGTGTTTAAGCAACCCCTTTTCGGCCTTGAAGAGTTTTCGCGCCTGGTGGCCATCTGGCTTTACTTCCTGGGTGCTATTTTAAGCACCAAAAACGACAACCATGTCCAAGGAGACGTGGCAAACAAATATATCTCAGGGGAACGCGCAAGGATTGTTCTACGAACATTTGTATGGATACTCTGCCTTGTAACCTGCATCTTATTTCTCTATCATTCTGGGAGCTATTCCTGGTGGATCTACGGCACGGGTGAGCGAACCACAGGGCTTTGGTGGCCAAGAGTCATCAGCGTTGGCAGCATGTTTTTCGGTGCCGTTTTCATGACCCTCTACAGCCTGACCAATGTGATCAAATATTGGACAACTGCCTTAAATTATAAAACAGACCGTTCTAGGAGCGCCCCATGATAATAGTATTTTCCATATTAATGGTGGTTATATTAATGATGCTGATAGGGGTGCCTGTAGGGTTTGCCTTTGGCCTTGGCGGGTTTGCCATCCTCTTTTTTACCGGGATTGATCCAAGATTTGCCATGCCGGCCGCCTTCAGGTCCATTGAATCCTATACCCTTATGGCTTTGCCGCTGTTCATCCTTGCAGGCGGTCTGATCAGCGAATCAGGTATTTCCAGACGACTGTTGAATTTTACCATGTCCATTGTGGGCAGAACAAAAGGCGGCCTGGGTGTGGTCTGCGTGGTCACTTGTACAATTTTCGGCGCTATTTCAGGGAGCGCCTCCGGTGCCATTGCCGCCATCGGGTCCATCATGATTCCGGAAATGACAAAACAGGGATACCCCAGAGGGTATGCAACCGGCCTTGTGGCCACCTCCTCCATGCTGGCCCTGCTGATTCCCCCCAGTATCCCCATGATTGCCTTTGCCATGACTGCACAGATTTCCATTTTGTCCGCTTTTTTAAGCACCTTGATTCCAGGGCTTTTGATGATGACAAGTTACAGCCTGATCAATATTTTCATGAGCCGGCGCATGGAAAACCTTACCGTGGCGCCCAGACAATCCTCAAAAGAAAAATTCAAAGAAATCGGACGGACGACAAAACAGGCCACCTTTGCCCTGTTAATGCCGGTCCTGGTGCTGGGTGGAATTTATGGCGGAATTTTCACCCCCACGGAAGCGGCTGCCATATCTGCCATCTATGCCGTTCTGGTCGGGCTGGTTATATACCGGGGCATGTCGTTTAAAAAATTATGCACTACCACTAAGAATGCAATGATTACATCCGGTGCGATTATGATCCTGCTGTTTTTTATTTTAATGGTTTCCAGAATCATGGTAACCCTTCAGGTCCCACAGCATCTGACTGATGCAATGTTCAGCATCACTACCAATAAATGGGGGGTTCTCATGATGCTCAACATTATTTTGCTGCTCATGGGCATGCTGGTGGATGATGTGTCCGGGAACATACTTTCAGCTGCTATCCTCCTGCCGGTTGCCCAATCTGTTGGTATAGACCCGGTTCACTTTGCTGCGATTTCCGTTACCAACCTTTCCCTTGGCAATGTTACCCCCCCCTGTGCCCCAATGCTTTACCTTGCCGGAATGGTTGGCGGTAACCTGCCCCTGAACGAATATGTAAAACCAGCCGGATGCTTTATGATATTCGGTGCATTACCAGTGATTCTTATGGTGACATATGTACCTGAATTTGCTTTATGTTTAGTTGATCTGTTTTTAAGATGATTTGAATTTTTTGGAGATGACTATGAAAAACGAAACCGTATTGTACCACCGAGAAAAAGGTGTTGGAATTATTACCCTTAACCGCCCCCACCGTCTCAACGCCATTAATCTTGATTTGCTCAAAGGGTTTATGGAACAGCTTGCCAGAGCAAGACAGGATAAAAAAGCCCTGGTGATTATCCTCACAGGAGAAGGAAAGGCCTTTTGTGCCGGAGAGGATCTAAAAGAGACGGCTTCCGGCAAAAGCCTGGAACAGTGGATGGATGAGGCTGAAAGACTCCAGGAAGTCCAGCGCATGACCATGAAACTGGGTAAGCCCATTATTGCGGCAATCCCCGGATATGCCCTGGGCGGAGGGTGCGAGTTTGCCATGGGATGTGATATCCGGATTGCATCTGAAACAGCGGAGTTGGGATTTCCCGAAACCACGGTGGGGATGACAGTTACCAATGCCGGCACAAAACTTTTACCCCATCTTGTGGGGTTGGGTAAGGCCAAAGAACTTGTATTGACAGGTGATTTCATTGATGCATCCGAAGCCCAAAGGATCGGTCTTGTTAACAAGGTAGTGGCCCCTGAAAATTTGATGACCGAATCAATGGCCATGGCCGAAAAAATCGCCAGTCGTTCACCCCTTGCCACAAGCTTATCTAGAACAGCTATTGATCACGGAATGGAAGCCAGTTTTGATCAAATCATGGAGCTTGAAAAAAGCCATTTGCTTATCTGCGGTCAAAGTGGGACAGACTTTGTGGAAAAACGGCTCAAGGAAATGAAGAAATCTTAGCGTTAGGGTAAACACTTTGTATACATAACAGGAGAAAAAATGGAACAGACAATGTTTAATCCGGATATGGAATCCATATCTGCACCAGACCAGGAAAAAATGGAAAAATCCCTGCTTCTTGACCAGATCGAATATGTATACGGACACAGTAAAATGTACCAGGATAAATTTGCAGAGGCTGGTATTACAAAAGATAAAATCAAGGATGTACAGGACCTTGCGCTGATGCCCTTTACCACTAAACAGGAACTGCGGAATTCCCAGAAAAGGCTGGCCCCGTTTGGTGATTTTCTGGCCGCCCCTTTTGAACAAGTCAACCGGATTCACCGGACATCCGGTACCACCGGCAGCTTTATCTATACAGCTTTGACAAAACAGGATTTAGACCTGACCCACAATTGCGGGGCCAGGGCATTTTGGGCAGGCGGTCTGCGTCCCCATCATCGGGTCATTCACTGTCTGAATTATTGCATGTGGATGGGCGGATATACAGATCATGCCAATCTGGAAACAACCGGAGCCACTGTCATCCCGTTCGGAGTAGGCAATTCTAAACAATTGATCCAGGTCATAAAAGATGCCGGGATCAACGCCATTTCCTCAACACCTTCCTACCCCAAATATCTGGAAAAGGTAATCAAAGACGAATTCAACATGGAGCCGATTGAACTTGGACTGGAACTTGGATTGTTCGGCGGAGAGCCCGGGCTTGAAAATCCTGTATACCGGAACCGGATGGAAACCACATGGGGAATGAAGGCCCAGAACGCAAACTATGGTGTTTCAGATGTGTTGTGTAATTTTGCTTCTGTCTGCCCGGAAAATTACAAACTCCATTTTCTGGGACAGGGTGCATTGCTTCTCCAGCTCATTGACCCGCTGACACTGAAAGATATTCCGATTACACAAGGCGCTGTCGGTGAAATGGTCCTGACCCATCTAAAAAAAGAAGCCCAGCCCCTGATCAAATATCGGACATCAGACCTCATGGAAATCCTTGAAACAGATCCATGTGAGTGCGGTAGGACGGGATTCCGGTTCAGGATAATCGGCAGAGCAGACGACATGCTTCATGTAAAGGGTATAAATGTCTTCCCCAACGGCGTTGCCATGGTTCTGGAAGATATGGTACCTGACGTCACCGGTGAATTTCAGATCCTTCTGGATCATCCGTCTCCCTATACCAACCTTGATATAAAGGTTGAGCACGGGGTGAATATCACACCAGACAAAATGATGGATTTGAAATCAAAGATTGAGATGAAAATCAAAGAGACTTTAAATTTTACAGGGCGGGTCGAACTGGTAAAACCCGACTCAATAGAGCGAACAAAAATGGGAAAAGCAAGACGGGTTATTCGAAATTATTGATATCAATCATCCAGTAAAAAAACTGTTAGAAAGAGAAGCTTAATGGGATGAGAAGCTTATATGAAACAAATTTGTATTGATCTTGAAAAACAATGCCGGGAATTTGATGATTTGGTTTCCGGGTTGGATACAAAATTATGGAAGAGTGAAACTCCTTTTTATAGCTGGACCATATTTGATCAGGTAGCTCACATTGCATTTTTCGACCATGAGGCCTTACTGGCGATCGAGGATCAGGAACAGTTTACGAAAAGAGCCTGGGGCGTTATGGACATTCTATTGTCCGGTAAAAGCTTACGAAATCATACTAACAATTTGTTGGGTATAGAAGGCCCTAAAGAATTGCTGGTTTTCTGGCGGGATATCCGCACACGGCTGCTGTTAAAGTTAAGCCGGATGTCTTCTAAGGACCGGGTGAAATGGTATGGGCCGGAGATGAGTGCTATTTCCTTTACAACAGCACGTTTAATGGAAAACTGGGCCCACTCCCAGGATGTCTTTGATACCCTGAAAAAAAAACGAATCAATAATGGATGGCTTTACCACATTGCATATATTGGTGTTTCAACATTTGCCTGGAGTTTTATCATAAAAAAAATGGCACCCCCAAAAATCAAAGTCCGGGTGGAGCTGGTTGGGCCGTCAGGTGATTTATGGAATTGGGGAGAGCCTGATGCTGAAGAGAAAGTGTGGGGCAGTGCTGAAGAATTCTGCCTGGTGGTCACACAAAGGCGTAATATATTGGACACCAACCTTCAACGGCAGGGAAAACATACAGAAAAATGGTTGTCCATAGCTCAGGCGTTTGCCGGTGTATCCCAGGAACCACCTGAACAGGGAAGCCGGATTATCGACTATGAAAAAACATAAGGAACAGTCTTTAATGAAGAATATCAACAAAGTAATGATTCCAAATCGCGGAGAAATTGCCTGTCGGATTTTGCGGACATTGAATCATATGGATATTCCCGGCGTAATCGCCTATCATCCGGTCGATGAGGATTCTCCGGCCGTGCAAATGGCCACAGAAAAACTTCAGATCCAGGGAGACACACCCGTATCCGCCTACCTGGATGTGAATCAAATCATTGATGCCTGTAAACAGATCGGGGCAGATGCCGTCCACCCCGGATTCGGCTTTCTGGCTGAAAATGCCGGATTTGCCCGGCGCCTTGAAGAAGAAGGAATCACATTTATAGGCCCTTTGCCAGAAACCATTGAAATGATGGGTAACAAGGTTGCTGCCAGATCTTTCTGCCTTGATCATAATTTTCCTTTGGCTCCCTCTGTAACCGAAAAAGCGACCAGTTCAGGGTTTATCCGTGCCATTGAGGAAATCGGCACCCCGGTATTGATCAAAGCCTCGGTCGGAGGCGGTGGCAAAGGAATGCATATTGTCGAAAACATAACCGATCTTGAGCAGGCGGTTCAGCTGGCCAAGGGGGAAGCAAAGCGTGCCTTTGGAAACGACCAGGTCTATGCCGAGCGCTATGTGAAAAAATCACGGCATATTGAGGTACAGGTAATGGCTGATCACCATGGCAACGTCATTCACCTGGGTGAAAGGGAATGTTCCATCCAGCGCCGGTTTCAAAAAATTATCGAAGAAAGCCCGGCCCCAGCTTTGTCGTCTGAACTCCGTGAAAAAATCTGTAAGACAGCTATAGAAATAACCCGTAAAGCCAATTATCGGAATGCAGGTACAGTGGAATTTATCCTGGCACCGGATGATCAATTTTATTTTCTGGAAATGAATACCCGGCTCCAGGTGGAACATCCGGTAACGGAAATGGTAACCGGTCAGGATCTGGTTGAAATGCAGATTCGTATTGCCAGGGGTGAAAAACTATCCCTTACCCAGGATCAGGTCACAACAGACGGCCATGCCATTGAACTGCGGCTTTATGCCGAAGATCCGGAAAATGATTTTTTACCGGCCACAGGATCATTGCTGGCCTATCAGATGCCGAAAGATCCGGCGGTACGTGTGGAAAACGGATTTTCCCAAGGTATGACGGTTTCCTCTGCCTTTGATCCCATGCTGGCCAAACTGATTGTCCATGGCAAGAATCGGGATACAGCTATTGAGAATGGAGTAATGGCCTTGAAAGAGACCCTGGTTTTAGGGGTGACCACCAATGTGGATTTTCTGGCCCGGATCCTTGATCATCCGGCTTTTGCCGCAGCAAAAATTGACACGGAATTTATCCCTCAACATGCCCGAGACCTAAAACCACCGGCCTTAAGTAAAAAAGAACGAGACCTTTTTTTGGCGGCTACGGCTTTAAGTAATATAGATTTTATTAATCCGTCATTCACCGTACCGGTCCCCCATGCCTTGCTTGGAAACTGGAGGAATTAATATGCAACGTCAAATTGATTTACTTGGTAAACAATATATCACAACTATTTCAGGCCATCCTGGTGGTCATTCCCTGCAAGTGGGAGATGATACGCCCCAACTGACCTGTCTGACCATGGAAAATGAATTTCACGGAACAATTCAACTGGGGGATGAACAGACTGATCTGCAAATGGCAATCAAAGGAGAGACCGCCTTTATCCGTGCCTTTAACCGGACAATTACATTGAGTGTGATTGACCCGGTGGAACAGGCCTCCCAGGAAACCGGGAAAAAAAAGGGTACAGCATTTGCTCCCATGCCCGGCATGGTAGTCGAAGTCCATGCGGCTGAAGGGGACAAGGTGGCCAAAGGCCAGCCCTTGATTACTATTGAAAGTATGAAAATTTTAACCGTCATCACCGCACCTTGCGATGGGGAGGTTGCAACGGTCAATTTTGAACCGGGCAAAACATTTGACAAAAATGCTGTTCTGGTAATCCTCAAAGAAAAGGAGGACAAATAAGATGCGCCGAATCCAATCCACCATTGATACCCAGTCTGCTCAATTTCGGACGTATCAGCACCACAACCGAAAATTGCTTGATATTCTTAACGACAATCAGCAGAAAGCACGGTTCCAACGTCCCAAAAGGGATATCGACCGGTTGCGTAAACAAAAAAAACTGTTGGTCAGGGAACGGATTGATCTGCTTTTAGACCCGGGTACGCCTTTTTTGGAATTTTCCACCCTTGCGGCCAACATGGAATATGACGGTACCGTTCCCTCTGCCGGCGTTGTTTCAGGCATAGGTATCATAAACGGACGAGAAATGCTTATAATGGCCAGTGACAGCTCAATTAAAGGCGGGGCCTGGTATCCACTCACCGTAAAAAAAATGGTAAGAACCCTTGAGATTGCCATTGAAAATTGCCTGCCCATGGTTCACCTTGTGGATGCGGCCGGGGCATTTTTACCCTTGCAGTCCGGATTGTTTCCAGACAAATACATGGCTGGCCGAATGTTTCGAAATCAATGTATTTTAAGCGCCATGGGCGTCAAACAGGTGGCCCTGGTTCTGGGACACAGCACGGCAGGCGGGGCATATATCCCGACTTTGTGTGATTATTCCATTATGGTACGCAAAACCGGCGGTGTTTTTCTTGGTGGCCCTCCACTGGTCAAGGCTGCCACAGGAGAAGAAGTCACGGCAGATGAACTGGGAGGGGCGGATGTCCACACTTCTGTCAGC
>DAOWDR010000084.1 GCA_030638935.1 Desulfobacteraceae bacterium
CGGCGGCGCAATTCACAGTTTTGTCAAAGCCGTATCTTTGGAATTGGAAAACAACATCAGAATTAATGTTGTCTCATCCGGACTTGTTGAGGATGCTGTAGACATATATGAGGATTATTTTCCTGGTCATAATCCCATACCAATGAATAAAGTTGTAAATGGGTTTGTAAAAAGCGTTCAAGGCCATGGCAATGGTGAAATAATCAGAATGTATGACAATTGCTGATTTGACACCGGCTAAATTGAATTAAAACCAAATGTATGGTAAATTTGATAAAAATATCGCCACCATGTCAATTTGTAAACAATATACCGGAGATAGTAAAAGATAGAAAATGGCTGACTCAAAAAATAAACCGGGAAGATTTTTACTGGATCTGGATAGGACAGATTATCTATCTATTTTTGATGAGTTCAGTGATGGAGTGCTTGTTGCAAATGCCAAAGGGGTGATTGTCTATTACAACCATTCCATGTCACTCATTGACGAACTTAATCCTGATGATGTTATCTCACGCAAGGTTACAGATGTCTATGACCTTGATGACTCTAACAGTATTATCATGCAGTGCCTGGCATCACAAAAACCCATCATTGACGAGCCCATTTATTATCGTACAAGAATGGGTAAATTTACCAATACCATCCACAATGTGATGCCCATCTTTAACAAGGACAAGATTGTCGGGACCATTTGTTTTGTAAAGGATTACCACTCACTGGCTGCAACCATTGCATCCATGCAGCTGCCTGGCAAAGACCAGCAGTTTGATAGTGAATCCATGACATTTGAAAGAATAATCGGGGAAGACCCCGCCTTTGTGGATGCCATTAATTCTTCCAGAATGGCTGCAAGCACCCCTTCGCCCGTGATGCTGTTTGGTGAGACCGGCACTGGCAAAGAGCTGTTTGCAAGGGCTATCCACAACCACAGCTCCCGAAGTACCAAAAGATACACCCCTGTTAACTGTGCTGCCATTCCTGAAAACCTTTTGGAAGGTATTTTGTTCGGTACATCCAAAGGCGCTTTTACCGGCTCTGTGAACAAAGCCGGTTTGTTTGAGAGAACCAACAAAGGGACTATTTTTCTTGATGAGGTCAACTCCATGCCTGTGGGGCTACAGAGCAAAATTTTAAGAAGCATCCAGGAAAGCAAGGTCAGAAGAGTCGGAGCTTTGAGAGAGATTGAAACTGACTTAAAAATTATCAGCTCTGTGAACAAGGACCCCCATGTCACCATAGCAGACGGAACATTGAGATCCGATCTTTTCTACCGTTTGGGAGTGGTTTTTATCCATATCGTGCCTTTGAGGGAACGAATGAAAGACCTTTATCTGCTGGTGAACCATTTTATCGAAAAACATAATGTTGCTCTGGGTAAAAATGTGAAAAACATTTCCGATGAAGTGATGGCACTTTTCAAGACATATGACTGGCCTGGCAATGTCAGGGAACTTGAACATGTGATTGAGGGGGCGATGAATATTGTGGGCACAGATGAGGTGATCCATATCCAGCATCTGCAGACCCATTTTTCAAACTGGTCCGTAAAAAATAAGCCGGAAAGATCAAAAAGACCGGAAAAACAACCTGGTGCAAAGCTTTCAGAAGATCACAGCCCTAATTTGATAAAAGAAAAGTCGGCCCATGAAGAAAATATTATAAAAAACACCCTTTTTGAGAACAAGGGAAATATTTCTAAAACCGCCAGATCCCTTGGTATTTCCCGGCAGCTCCTCTATTATAAAATTAAAAAGTTTAATATCAACCGGGACATAGCCCACCCGGTTTAAGGGATACAGATTAAATTAGGTATAAAGGTCTTTTTATAAAAAAATGATCCTATAAAAAGTAAAATTCCCGCAAGAAATACAAAAACGGGCAGGATTGTCAGGGTGCGGTCAAGGCCGTATATGTCGAAAATTTTTCAGAAAAGCAAAAGATTGAAATAATGGAATCTGTCTGGCGGATCATTTTGCTGGACGATCACCTTGAAGCCCATGAAGACCACTTTGTCCATAAACTGGCAAACCTTCTCCGCTTAAGCCATAGCGAATTGATCGAAGCCAAACTCCGGGCACGAAAACAGCTTTCATAATTCGATCCTAGGGAAAATCTGATTTTTGAAAGCTCAGGATAGTGACAATGATCCTTGACGACCTCAAAAATTTAATAGAAAGTGTCTAAAAATCATACAGGGAATAGAACTGATATCTTTACTACATCGTCTGGATCATTGGCGATGCTTATTTCTCCATGATGAAGGCCGACTATTTTTTTAGCAATCGCCAGGCCTAACCCTGATCCGCCATGGGAGATGGAGCGGGATTTTTCTACCCGGTAGAATTGCTCAAATATTTGGGGAAGATCATTTTCAGGAATTTGCTGACCGGTGTTGGAAATTTCCAATAGAATTTTTGTTTTGGATTTTTCAGCTTTTATAAGGATTTGTCCACCGCTATCAAGATTGTATCGGATTGCATTATCAATGAGATTGACAAAAAGGCGAAATAATTTTTCCTGGTCCCCGTGAATGGGATGCGGGCCTGCCAGGTGGTTAAAGACAGATATTTGTTTGGCCGTCAGAACATCGGCATAGTCATCCAACACCCTGGCCAGCAAAACGGTCAAATCAATAGTCCCCTGGTTTAAAATTCCCTGCTGTTCCAGCCTGGAAAGGTCCAGAAGATTTTTAACCAGATGACTCATCCTCCGGGTAGTCTCAAGCTGTTTAATCAGGCTTTTAGACTGGGCAGGGGGCAGTTTTTCGTTCATCAGCATTTCTTCCTGGGCAAGCATAAGAAGCGTGATGGGACTTTTGAGTTCATGGGATGCATTTCCTATGAACTCCTTTTGCAGGTTAAAAGAATTTTGAAGCCTGTCAAACATCTTATTCAGGGATACAGAAAGATCATATAGTTCATCTCTGCTGCCCCTTAACGGGATTCTCCCGTCCAGGGATTCTTCGCTGATTTCCTTGGATTTCCTGATAATGGCTGAAACCGGGCTTAATATTCTGCCTGCAAGAATGTAACTGCATAAAAGGATGAACAGTACACAGATGAAAAGGCTTATACCGATATCCACGGCAAGTTCTATCAATTCTTCCTCAAGGCCTTCAATGGGTTTTGCAATACGGATTTCAACCCCAAGGCCGTTTATTTGTTCATCTATAACCATCACTCTGAAAAGCACATCGTCATGATCGTCCTGGTTTAACCATATCTGTGACCGCAAGATTTTTCTTTCGATCAGGTATGCCGGTTTATCCTCTATAACGGGAAGCTCAATATAGTTGGCCAGCTGGGACTGATACAGGATTTTCCCCTTGTTGTTTTTTACCATGATCCAATAGGTATCCGGATTGTAAGGCATGCCGGACAGGTCGTAGGGTCCTGAGACCGTTTTAACTGCCGTCATTTGCAGGGCAAGAGCTGCGGCCATATGTTGGATCTCCTGGTCGATGAGTTTGAAGGGTTCTTCCATCAGTCTCCAAAAAATAATGGACGAAAAAACAATTGTTGACAATAATGCTGTCCCGGAAATCCACAGGGTTATTTTTTTACGGATTTTCATAATGACTCTTCAATTATAAATCCCAGGCCCCGAATGGTTTTGATAATGGAATCCTCTCCACTGACACGGAGTTTCTTCCTCAGGTTTTTGATATGGACATCGACAAAGTTGGACATTGAAAAGGGATCGAAATTTTCCCCCCATACATGTTCTGCCATATTGAATTTTGATACGGCACTGCCTTTATTGTGCATGAGAAATTCCAGAATAGAAAATTCTTTTGATGTCAGATGGACCTCTATATTGTTTTGGGTAACTTTTCGGGTTACAGTATCCAGGGTGACCCCCCCTGCTTCCAGGACCGGAGTTCGATTTCCCTGACGGCGCAACACCGCCCTTATCCTGGCCATCAATTCTGCCATTGAAAAAGGTTTTGAAAGGTAGTCATCTGCACCATGGTCCAGCCCTTTGACTTTATCCTGGACATCGTTTCTTGCCGTGAGCATGAGTATGGGCATATCCAGTCCTGCCTGCCGGACTTCCCTGAGCACGCTCAAGCCGTCCATGCTCGGCAGCATGATATCCAGTAGGATAAGATCATAGGGCACATCAAATATTTTATCCAGAGCCTGCTCGCCGTTTTCAGCAGTCTCTACCCCATAATGTTTTCTTTTCAGGGCTGCTTTAAGCTGGTCCAGCAAACCAATATCATCGTCAACAATCAATATGTTCATGCTAATCTTTCCAGATTTTGTTTTCTGCAACAGATATCACAATAAACGGATCTAATCCAAATGACAAATGTTAAATTAAGATGATTGACCATACGGTGGCTGCCATGAAAATGCTGATAAAAACAGCAGCAGATCCCATATCCTTTGCCTGTTTTGCCAATGGGTTAAACTCGGTCCCTATCCTGTCCACAGCCGCTTCTATGCCTGAGTTCAAAAGTTCTGTAACCACCACCGCCAGGAGAGTTGACACAAGCAAGGCTTTTTCAGCACTGGTCTGCCCCAGATAAATTCCAACGGGAACCAATACAGCCGCTGCCACAGCCTCCTGGCGGAAAGCGGCTTCGGAAACCCATGCTGCCCTGAGCCCTGCAAAAGTGTACTCTGTTGCCTTTATAATCCGGGCCATTCCTGTTCTTTTTTGATTCATATTTCTGGGCCTGTAAGGGATAATTCGCTTTTGTTCGCGATCTGGGATTGTCTGTCATGCCAGCGATTGAACCTATGTGTAAACACATAGTCCGCACCCTGGTAATAGGACATCAGCTCCATGACTCCGGGGTAATTTGGGGTCACCTTTTCAAGCACAGCCTTTTTTAACAGAAGATCAACCCGGTTGATTCCTTTACCCGGAGACAGGAAAAGCAGTTCATTGTTTTTGATTAATCCAAGTTTTTGATAATTTGCGATAAATGCCCGTCCATTGAAATCAGGTGCCAGAATATTTTTGCCGAAAAAGAAACTGTCATAGGAGATATTGAGCAGGGACAGCAGGGTGGGAGCAATATCAATCTGGCTGGACAAAGTATGTATTTCTTCTGTTTTGATATACTTGGGCGAATAGATAAACAATGGTATATGGTATTTTTTAACGGGCAGTCCTATTTTACCGGAACTTGCCGCACAATGGTCTGCCACAACAACGAAGAGGGTATCTTCAAACCAAGGTTCCTGTTTCGCCATTTTAATCAGCCGGCCCAATGCATAATCCGTATATTTGACCCCTCCGAATCTTCCGCTTCCTGTTTTACCTTCCCCGGGTGCAAGATCTATTTTCCCTTTGGGGAAGGTAAAGGGCTGATGGTTGCTGGTTGTCATGATATGAAAGAAAAATGGCTTTTGGGCATCATAGTCCTGACCGGCTTCTTTGATGGCTCGGTTGTATAGGTCTTCGTCACATACACCCCAGGCATTTTTAAATGTGACTTCCCTGTTGCTTAAACGGGGTTGGTCAACTATCCTATAGCCGTTTCCTGAAAAAAAGGCATTCATATTGTCGAAGAATCCCCTTCCCCCATAGAGAAAGGCGGTATCATATCCCATATCCGTGAAGACTTTACCCAGGCTGAACATTTTGCTGTTATCCGGACGCTTGACAATGGAGCGGCCCGGTGTGGGGGGAATGGACAGGGTGATCGCCTCAAGGCCTCTAGCAGTCCTTGTTCCCGTGGCATAGAAATTGGTAAAAAGCTTTCCTTTTTTGAACCATTGATCCATGAACGGGGTAATATTTTGTTCCTGCCCGAACCGGGTCAGGAACTTTGCGCTTAAGCTCTCCACAGAAATCAGCATGACATTAAGTCTTTTCTGGACGCCTTTTTCTTCTACATGCCTTGCAATACTGTATATGCCCTCATCAGGCTCAGTTCCCTGAACATGATCTTTTAAAATTTCGGAAAGTTCATTGTCATTGCCGATTGCATAGAACTGGTGGTAATCAAGACTATTGTTGCGGAAAGCTGCAAACAGTTGATAGGGGCCGTTTGATGCAAGTTCGTTGATATAATTGTTGTCTGAAAAACGACGCTGGGATTGATTTAGCATAAGAAAGGAAATAAGTGGAATCAAAAGTAGGCAACCGGCAGTAATAAGCCTTTTAAAAAATGATTCACTGATTGCAAGGGATCTGATCAGTGAGGGCCGGATCAGGTATAATACGGCTCCTGCTATAATGAACAAAACCGGCAATATCCAGAATACGGGATAAGACTGTAATATATTGTCTGTCACCTCTCTTCTGTAGACAAGGTAATCCACGGATATAAAATTAAACCGGACACCGAATTCGCTCCAAAAATACCATTCCGAAACAAGGCAGAATCCTAGGCCGGACAGGATTAAAAAAGAGACTGCCAGGGTTAGATATTTAAAAATCCTGCCGTTGAACCATTTGTTGGGCACCACCAAAAAAAAGAGGACAAGAGGAATATAAAAATAACTGATAAATGCGATGTCGTAAATAAGGCCCTGGCCAAAAATATACACCCATTCAAATGAAGGACCATCCAAATAAGACCAGGCCCATATCAGAAGAACCGTCCTCATAAAACAAAAACCGGCAAGGGCGATCATGGCCAGTTGAAATACCATGGCAAATCTTGTTTTCGGGTCTTTGAAGATAGTATTAATCATTAAAAATTCCTTTCCATTGGTTTGGATAAAAAAAATAATAGAGTATCAGAGCTGAATACCAGCAGATGACCATGGAAAAAAGGTCATGACTCGGGAAATGGGCACCTCTTACCTGCTGACCAATTCCGTAAATACCCCCCATTACGAATCCTGGGGCAAGGCCGTATCGTCGAAGGGGAGAGCCTATATGGCGCAGCAGAAAATAGAGACTGAAAAAGGCATATCCGCCTGAGGCATGTCCGGATGGAAATGCCTCTCCAAAAGGAAGACCGTCAGGGATGGAATCAAACAAACGGATATAGGGCAAAGA
>DAOWDR010000392.1 GCA_030638935.1 Desulfobacteraceae bacterium
CAGGGTATTTTCATACCGGTCCTTGGCAGCATCACCTATCACATCAACGGGATTGTGAAAATTGGCAGTGGCAGGCAGATATTTTTTCAACTCCTTTACCGTGTCCTCTGAAAATTCGGCCAGGGCCAATCCTGATTGCTCACTCATATCCGTGGCAATAATACCGGGCCCCCCTGCGTTTGTAACAATTGCAATCCTGTCACCTGTGGGATATTTATTGGCTGCAAAGGCCTGGGCATAGTCAAACAACTGGTTTACGGTTTTGCACCTCAAAATTCCCGACATGGTGAATATCCCGTCATAAATGGCATCGGAACCTGCCAGGGCCCCGGTATGGGAGGCGGCAGCGGCAGCTCCGGCAACAGAAGATCCTGATTTGATGACAATAACATGGGTGGGATTGGTACCAGAGGTCATCTCTCTGACTTCTGTGACAAACTCTTCGGAAGTTCTGGACAGTTCTTCCATATAAATCATGACAACGTGGGTATCCGGGTCTTTATGATAATACCGCAGCAAATCAAGTTCATCCACATCGGCCTTGTTGCCGATGGAAATGAATTTTGAAAATCCAAATCCCTTGTCTGCAGCATAATCCAAAACCGCAGTGCAAAGGGCACCGCTCTGGGAAATAAAGGAAACATTGCCGGGTTTTGGCATCCTGGCCGAGAAACTGGCATTGAGGGAAACCTTTTTTGAAGGGTTGATCACCCCGAGACAATTGGGCCCCACAAGCCGAACCCCGGCATCATCGCATAGTTCTTTGATCTGAATCTCAATTTGAGCCCCCTCCCCGCCCACTTCCTTAAAACCGGCAGATACAATAACGATCCCTTTTACCCCCTTTGCAATACACTCCCTGACAGATCCCAGGGCTGCCTTGGGGGGCAGGATAATCATGGCAAGATCTATTGGGTCTGGAATGACAGCAATACTGGTATAGCATTTTACGCTGAGGACGGACTTGGCCTTGGGATTTACCGGATACAAGGTGCCGGTGTATCCCCCGGAAAGAATATTGGCAAAAATATCATGGCCCACCTTTCCCTTCTGGGTTGACGCCCCGATAACTGCTATGGTTTCAGGTGCAAATATTGCATCCAGTTTATCCATCCTTCCCCCTTTAATCTGAAACTAATGAAATTTTGAGTAGTGAGAAATCCATTATCACTCCCACTCTCATATCTAACAATATTTAACTGATAGTATCATCTTATAAAACAATTTTCCATAATTTGGTATTCATATCTTGATATCCATACCCGGAAATTGACCTGGGATATCATTGGCAAAAAAAAATACCGGGATCAATATTTATTGATCCCGGTATTTTTTTGGTTTTAATATTTATATTATTTTTAATACAATACTAAAGACTTAATTGAGCAGATTTAAGGGTGTTTTTCATGAGCATGGCAATGGTCATGGGTCCAACACCACCGGGAACCGGTGTGATTGCGCCGGCAATTTCCTTGGCAGCATCAAAGTCAACATCCCCTTTGAGGATTGCTTTTCCGGTTTTTTCATTCATACCCACACGGTTTACACCCACATCAATAACAGTGGAGCCCGGTTTGATCCATTCGGGTTTAACAAGATCCGGCACGCCTGCTGCAACAATAAGAATATCAGCACGTTTGCAATGGGCGGCAAGGTCTTTGGTCCTTGTATGGACGATGGTCACGGTGGCATTTGCACCAGCTCCCTTCTGGGCCATCATCATGGCAATGGGTTTGCCAACGATATTGGATCTGCCAACAACTACCACTTCGGCTCCGGAAGTTTCAGTGCCGGAACGAACAATCATCTCCTGGATACCGGCAGGGGTACAGGGCAGAAATCTGGCTTCGTCGCCGCCGATCATGAGCCGTCCCACATTGACAGGATGGAAGGCATCCACGTCTTTGTCAGGGTTGATGGCCGTGAGAACCTTTTTATCATCAATCTGCTTGGGCAGGGGCAACTGAACCAGGATACCGTGGATATCCGGATCATTATTGTACTTGTCAATCAAGGCAAGAAGGTCTTCTTCTGAGATATCTTCGGGCTGGTCATCCTGGATTTCATGGAAACCAAGGCTGATTGCCGTTTTAACCTTTAAGGTCACATAGCTGATAGATGCGGGACTGGATCCTACAAGGATGGTAACAAGACCCGGCACCTTGCCGGTCTTTTCTTTCATCTGATCGACTTCCTCTTTGATTTCTGCGAGGATTGCCTTTCTTATTTCAGTTCCGCTAATAATTTTAGCAGTCATATTTTTTCTCCTGATGGCTATCAATAACCGGCTTTGGAGAAAAGTCCCCAAAACCGGTTATCTTTAATATAATCCGGTTATCGTTTATAACTTAAGGTATAGCTTAGAATACGCCCTGGACCTTACCGGTTTCAACATCCACATCCACTCTCTTGAATGCCGGGTTGGAGCCGGTACCAGGCATCAGACTGATGGCACCTGCCACAGGAACGATAAAGCCTGCACCACCATAGGTGAGGACTTCTCTGATGGTCAGTCTCCAGCCAGTGGGAACTCCCTTAAGGGCAGGATTGTCTGACAGGGACAGATGGGTTTTTACCATGCAAAGGCCAAGGCCTGCCAATTCAGGATCTGCCTGGATTCTGGCAAGGGCTTTGTCAGCTTCTGCAGAATAATCAACACCGTCTGCTCCATAAACTTCCTTGGCAACAAGCTCAATTCTCTCTTTAACCGGCAGATCAAGTTCATAGAGAAATTTAAATTCAGATTTCTCTTCACAGGCTTCAACAACTGTTTCTGCGAACTCAATGGCGCCGTCTCCGCCATGTTCCCAGTGACGGGAAAGGGCGACCCTTGCGCCTTCTGCTTCACAAAGTTCGCGAACCTTTGCAATCTCGGCATCTGTATCTGTAAAAAATGCATTAATACAAACAACCGGAGAAATACCGGCTTTTCTAACATTTTTAATGTGGTGAATAAGGTTGGCACATCCCTTTCCAACCCATTCGACATTTTCAGAATTATATTCTTCAGGCATGGCTTTACCGGGAACGGGTACCGGAGCACCACCATGGCATTTAAGTGCACGGATGGTTGCAACGACAACGGCACAATCGGGTTTAAGACCGGAGTAACGGCATTTGAGATTCCAGAATTTTTCAAAACCAATATCCGCACCAAAGCCTGATTCCGTAACATGATAATCGGCAAGTTTTAGTCCGACTCTGTCAGCAATAACAGAGCTCTGGCCAATGGCGATATTGGCAAAGGGACCTGCATGGACAATTACGGGCTGGCCTTCAAGGGTCTGCATCAGTGACGGATTCAGTGCATCCACCATCCAGGCTGTCATGGCGCCTGCAACCTGAAGATCTTCAGTTGTGACAGGTTTACCTTTTTTAGTATAGGCAACAACAATCTTACCCATTCTCTCACGCATATCTTTAAGATCATTTGCAATGGCAAGGATAGCCATGACTTCGGAAGATACTGCAATACCGAATTTTGATTTCATCATGAAACCGTCGGATTTACCGTTAACACCGTCAATACCAATGATGATGTTACGGAGGGACTGGCAGCAGAAATCCATGATCCATCCCATTTCGATGTTGGTGGGATCAATATCAAGGCGTTTCATTCCGGAAAGTCTTTCCAGCTGCTCGTCTGTATAGTTTCTTTCATGCTGAAGGCGGGAGGTCAGGGCAACCATCGCAAGGTTATGGGCGTTCATGATGGCATTGATGTCACCGGTAAACCCCAGGGAAAATGGTGTTAAAGGAATACACTGGGCAAGACCGCCACCAGCGGCAGAACCTTTGATATTCATTGTAGGTCCGCCGGAAGGCTGGCGAATGGCAGCACATACATTTTTACCAATTTTACCAAGACCCTGAACAAGTCCCATACTTGATGTAGATTTGCCTTCTCCCAGGGGAGTGGGTGAAATCGCTGTCACATCAATGTATTTTCCATCGGGTTTGTCTTTAAGCCGATCAAGAACCGCTCTAAAATCTATTTTTGCAATATAGTGACCCTGGGGTAGAAGCTCTTCTTTGGTAAGCCCCAGTTTGTCACCTATTTCATAGATGGTGAGCATTGTTTTTTCTGCGTCCTCTGCGATTTCCCAGTCTAAATGTTTGGTTGGATCTAATGCCATGGTTTACTCCTTTATTGATTTGGGCCCATGAAAACGAGCCTGTGATAAAAAGTAATATGAAACCAAGTCTACCATTTTTTGGTTTGGTCTAAAAAAGACTGACTGATTAACCTAACTATATAAATAAAAGTAAAAAATCAACTTTTTTCCACAAATAACCTCCCTGGGTTAATTTGGGAAATAATTTTGTATTAATTGTAATTTTTTATCAAAAAGTCAACTTTTTTTTGTGCAAACAAAGAAAAAACAATGAAAAACGATTGAATTCTATAAATTCTCTAAATTCGATTCAAAAAAACAATGAAAAATTTTTTCGCCCCTGCGATTTGAATTTATAAACTAAATCAAATTCAATGGACGACAAGATAATTATCTTCCGGCGAAAAGCCTTGATAATTCAGGTGTCCCGGCATTTCCAGCCCTGTTTCAATAAATACACTCATCTATTGACAAACAACCATACAAATTATAAATCATATCTGTTATCAATCTGAAATCAAAAAAATAAGGTAACTATATGGGAAGAAGTATCAAACTTGTGTTAATACTATTTGATTTATTCATTTCCAATTATATTTGCCCTTTTGTGATAACATCACGTCTTTTTATTCTTAACCCCCCCCAACTCATAACTATCTTTAATCTTAGGAGGTAAAAGTGGGATTTGAAATAACCAAAGAAACATATGCCGGCAGTATCAAAGGCATCACCATTGGAAAAGGTGATACCGCCCTTACCGTCGGCGGCCAAACAAGTTATCCTTTCTACCAGTTTGAAGGAGAGATGCCCAATAAGCCCATTATTGCAATGGAAATCTGGGACATGACACCTGAAGACTGGCCCGAAGCCGCTCTGGCTCCGTTTAAAGACGTTGTATCTGATCCGGCAGCATGGGCCAAAAAATGTGTGGACGAATATGGTGCCCAGGCAATCGTGCTCCAGTTAAAAAGCATTGATCCCAATGATAAGGATGCCGGCCCCGATGAAGCGGCGGCAACCGTTAAAAGCGTTATTGGTGCGATCAATGTCCCCTTGATTGTCTGGGGCTGTGCCGTGCCTGACAAGGATGAAGAAGTACTAAAAAAAATAAGCGAGGTCTGTCAAGGTGACAACCTGATCCTCGGCCCTGTTGAAGAAAAAAACCACAAAGGAATAGGAGCGGCGGCCATGGGTTATGGCCACACCATCATCTCCTCTTCCCCCATTGATGTTAACCTTGCCAAACAGGTCAATATTCTGCTTGAGAACCTGGGCGTTTCCCTTGACAAAGTTATTGTTGATCCCACCACAGGCGGATTGGGCTACGGACTTGAGTATTCCTATTCAGTCATGGAACGCCTGTCCCAGGCGGCCATGACCCAGGGAGATGACAAACTCCAGAATCCCATGATCAATAACCTGGGCAATGAGGTCTGGAAATGTAAAGAGGCCAAACAGCCGGTGGATGAAGCACCTGAACTGGGTGACCCGGAAAAACGCGCCATTCTAATGGAAGCTGTTGGCGGGGTATCCTATCTCATGTCAGGCTCCAGTATTCTGATCATGCGCCATCCTGAATCCATTAAAATTGTAAGATCATTTATCGATCTTATTTCCGACGGTGGTTCTGCCATGGACGTGGCCCCCATCTCCAAAATGCTGGATGATGTGGAGATTGATTTTGCAGCTCTGGCACCGGCACCCGACCTGACCATTGAAGAAGAAAAAGCCAAAGCAGCCCCTGCCAAGAAAGCGGCTCCTGCTAAAAAAGAGGCACCAAAAGCTGCTGCTCCGGCTGCTAAAAAAGAAGAGGCAAAAGCGGCTCCTGCTCCTAAAGAAGAGGCTCCTGCTGCTACGGCCGCAGATCCTGAGTTAGAAGCCAAGGCAAAAGCTGCGGCAGAAGCCAAAGTAAAAGCAGATGCCGAAGCCAAGGCTAAAGCTGATGCAGATGCCAAGGCAAAGGCCGAAGCTGACGCTAAAGCAAAGGCCGAAGCTGATGCTAAAGCTAAAGCTGATGCAGAAGCAAAAGCTAAAGCCGATGAAGTTGCAAAACGTGACGCCGAAGAAAATGCTTTAAGGGAACAAAGGGCAAAAGAACAGGAAGAGAGAATGGCAAAGGTCGGACCAAAGACAGAGAAAAAGACTACAATGACAGCGGCCAAAACCCAGAGATCTTCTTTATCTAAATTTAAAAAAATTAGAAGATAATGCAGCATTTGGTACAAATCAACATCACCAAAAGCTGCGATTCAAAAATTGCTCTTGATAAACACAAGAGCATGGTTGAAGACATAAAAGATTTTTAAATTAATTCAAATTTTGAATTTAGCAACATACATAATATGAGGAGGAACCTCTAATGGCAGAAGAAAAGAAAAAAGCGGCAAAAGCTCCGAAATTGGCTGATCCTGTTGCATCTTCCATAGATGTGGCATCCCAGGAGATGATAGCACGTTCACATGTACTTGGAATTGAAACAATCTTTGACAGAGCTCTGAACATGAAACAATGTGCCATAGGCGTACAGGGCACATGCTGTAAAAACTGTTCCATGGGTCCCTGTCGCCTGCCTCTTCCCAAGGCGGGAATTGAAGGCGAAGATACAAGGAAAGGTCTTTGTGGTGCAACTGCCAATACAATTGCGGCAAGAAACTTTGTAAGAATGATAGCAGGTGGAGCAGCAGCCCACTCTGACCATGGACGCTGTGTTGCAGAAGTCTTTTTGTCTGCAGCAAGAAAAGAAACCGATGCATATCAGATCAAGGATATAGACAAGCTGCTGGCCGTTGCCGGACACCTTGATGTTGCAACAACTATTGAGGTTGACGGAGAAGAGCTGGACCGGGATATTGATGAAATTGCCGTTGAAGTTGGTGAAGTAGCCTTAAATGAATGGGGCAAGGCCGAAGGCGAAGTTCTCTACCTGAAAAGAGCTCCCAAGGCCCGTTATGAAATTTGGAAAAAACAGGGTGTGCTTCCCAGAAATATCGACAGGGAAATCGTTGAGATCATGCACAGAACCCATATGGGCGTTGACCAGGATTATAAGAACCTGATGAAACAGGGTACCCGTGCCTGCTTAGCAGATGGATGGGGCGGCTCAATGCTTGCCACTGACCTCCAGGATATTCTCTTTGGAACTCCCTATCCGCTCCAATCCGAGGCTAACCTCGGTGTTATGAAAGCAGATCATGTTAATATCATTATCCACGGTCATGAGCCTGTTTTGTCCGAAATGATTATTGCTGTAGCCCAGAGCCAGGAAATGATTGATTATACCAAATCCAAGGGTGCAGCCGGAATCCAGCTCTCAGGGATCTGCTGTACTGCCAATGAAATGCTCCAGCGCCATGCCGTCCCCCTTTGCGGTAACTTTCTGCAGCAGGAACTTGCCATAATAACCGGCGCATGTGATGCAATGGTTGTGGATATCCAGTGTATCATGCAGAACATTGCAAATGTTGCAAACTGCTTTCACACAAAACTTATCACCACCCATCCAATCGCCAAAATGGAACAGGATAACGTAATCCATATAGAATTTGATGAGCACCATGCAGTTGAGGATGCCAAACGAATCGTTAAAATGGCAATTGATAATTTTAAAAACCGTGATTCCGAGATTATGATTCCCCAGTACAAAGAACCGGTTGTAGCCGGATTTGGTGTTGAATCAACTGAATACCATCTTGGAGGATCTTTCCGGGGCACTTACTACACCCTCAACGATAACATAATAAATGGACGTATCCGCGGTGTTGCCGGTGTGGTTGGATGTAATAATGCAAGAACAAAGCATAATCGTGATCACATTGCCATCTGTAAGGAATTGATTAAAAATGATGTGCTTGTCCTTACAACCGGATGTACTGCAATCGCATGTGCTACTGAAGGTCTGCTAGTACCCGAGGCTGCAGCAGTTTATGCGGGAGCAGGGCTGGCAGAAGTTTGTGAAACGGCCGGTATTCCTCCAATCCTCCATCTTGGTTCCTGTGTTGACAACAGTCGCATACTTTTAGCTGCAACAGAGGTGGTTAAAGCTGGCGGACTTGGAAATGATATCAGCGAATGGCCCGTAGCAGGAAGTGCACCTGAGTGGATGAGTGAAAAAGCAATAAGTATTGGACATTATTTTGTTGCTTCCGGTGTTTACACAGTATTCAGTAACCTGCCCGTAACAGGCGCACCTGTGTTCGAAAATTACATCTGTAAGGAATTTGAAGATATTTACGGCGGGATGTGGGCCACAGAAGAAGACCCCATAAAGCATGCTCATATGATGATTGCCCATATCGACAAAAAACGTAAAGAACTCGGTATTGACAAGGCAAGAGACAGGGTTATGATGGATTTTGCTGCACGCCAGGCACTCTAGGCATAAGCCCGAAATTATGTATTGTAAAAGCATTATTAAATATAAAATCCTCAACGAAGGAGGAACAAAATGTCAAGATTAATAGCATTTGCTGCCATTCAGGGTGGATATAAAGTTGTTGCACAGGCCGAAGGAGCGTTAAATAAAGCGCTTGCAACCTATGATGCAAGTACAAAAGTAGGATTTCCCAACACCGGTTATTTTCTGCCGGTAATATATTCACTTTTTGCAATCAAGGTTGAAACCCTTGAAGATTTACAGGAACCCCTGGATATTGCAAGGGGGCTTCTTCCCCCGCACATTAAAGGTAAAAACTGGCTTCCCTTCCTAGGCCCTCTTCTGGATGCAGGAATGGCAGGAATCATAGCCTATGAAATTATAGAAGCGATCAGGTATCTGAACGAACCGGATTTTTATCTCCATGCAGAAGATCCGGATATTGAAAACGGAAAGCTCTGGACAGGGGCTGCCGACGACACAATCTTCAGGAAAAGAGGCGTCGAGTTTGTTGATGGTTCAGCTCCTGGTTTTGCAGCAATAGTTGGTTCCGCACCAGATCCTGAAACAGCCAAAATGATCATTGAAGATTATCAGCAAAGAGGTCTTTATATGTTCCTGGCTGCCAACCATAACGGTACTACTCTGATCCAACAGCTTATTGAAGCTAAAGTTCAGATTGGATGGAGTACTCGAATTGCATGTTTCGGTCCTGATATCTCTTCTGCAGTATTTGCATTGGGATTTGCTAACAGGGTTGCAATGGCTTTCGGTGGTGTTCAACCGGGTGATTACAGAAAAATTCTCATGTACAATAAAGAAAGAGTATTTGCATTTGTTAATGCTCTTGGAGATGTTGGAACCGAGTGGGGCGTTGCTGCTGCCGGCTGTGTAAACTGGGGTTTCCCAACCATAGCTGACACAGATATTACAGAAATACTTCCTACTGGTATTTGTACATATGAGCATGTTGTAGCTCCTGTTGCCCATGAAGATATGTGCGCAAAATCAGTTGAAGTCCGTGGACTTAAAACCCTTGTTTCTGACGTTGACATCTCATGTTCATTTGGTCCTGCTTACGAAGGTGAGCGTGTGCGTGGTGCAGATCTACATGCACAGTGTGGTGGTGGAAAAACCCAATGTACTGAGCTTGTTAAAATGGCAGATATAGGTGAAATTGAAGATGGAAAAGTAATAGTTGAAGGTCCTGATCTTGACGGTATTAAGGAAGGCGATACATTCCCACTTGGAATCTTTGCACAAATTGCCGGACGTGAATTCCAGGAAGATTTTGAACCTATCATGGAAAG
>DAOWDR010000405.1 GCA_030638935.1 Desulfobacteraceae bacterium
TATCGAGGAGAAGTGTACGGGTTGTACGACCTGTGTAGAATACTGTCCCGTGGAATATCCTGATCCGTTTAACCAGGAAATATCGCAGAACAAAGCGGTTCATGTGTACTTTTCCCAGGCCATTCCCCTTGTTTCATATATTGATGACTCCTGCCTCAGGCTTAAAGAAGATAAATGTGATATCTGCAGCAGTGTATGCCAGGCAGGTGCCATAGATTTCAGGCAGACACCAAGGAAAACCGATATAAATGTAGGCGCAATCATTCTGTCCTCGGGCATTACCCCCTTTGATCCTTCAGAAAAGGAGGAATATGGCTACAAAAAGATGCAGAACGTTGTCACCAGTATGGACTATGAACGGCTATTATCTTCCACCGGTCCCTATGAGGGAGAGGTGCTGCGGTCTTCGGACAAGACGCATCCAAAAAAGATAGCCTGGATTCAATGCGTTGGTTCCAGACGGGTAACCGAAGGTGACAACAGCTATTGTTCCGGCGTGTGCTGCACCTATACCCAGAAACAGGTTATTTTGACAAAACATCATTACGAAGATGCCGAGTGTACGATATTTCATAACGATATTCGGTCCTTTGGCAAGGATTTTGAGCGGTTTTTCCAAAGAGCGGAACAACTGCCCGGGGTAGAATTTATCCGGAGTTACGCATCCATTGAAAAAGAGATCCCCGACAGCAAGAGCGTTGTTGTCAGATATTCTACCACAGATGATGGTGTCAAATCGGAAGAATTCGATATGGTGGTATTATCCGTTGGATTGAATCCGCCCAAGGCTTACAAGGAGATTTCAGAAAAATTTGGCATCAATCTTAACTTACATGGATTTTGTGAAACAGATTCCAGCAATATGATCCAGACCAACCGGCCCGGAATTTTTGTCAGCGGAGCTTTCCAGGGTCCCACAGATATTCCTGAGTCGGTTTTTACAGCCAGCGGAGCCAGTGCTCAAGTTGGTGAACTTCTTGATTACAGACGGGGCAATCTGGCCAAGGAAAGAAAATATCCCGAGGAAAGGGATGTATCAAATGAAGAGCCGAGGATAGGCGTCTTTGTCTGCCATTGCGGAGCAAACATATCAAGTGTGGTCAATGTTCCCTCCACAGTTGATTATGCCTTAACCCTGCCAAATGTTGTCTACGCAAAGGAGCAAATCTTTTCATGTGCGACTAATTCCGCCAAGGAAATAACAGATCTTGCCCAGGAAAAAGGGCTTAACAGGGTGGTCATTGCCGCCTGTTCCCCCAGAACTCTTGAACCTTTGTTCCGTGATACCCTTAGGGAAGCGGGATTGAATCAATATTACCTGGATATGGCAAATATCAGGGAACATTGCTCCTGGGTCCATGCCAAGCAAAAGGATGAGGCCACACAAAAGGCACAGGATATTGTAAGGATGTCAGTGGCAAGGGCAAGCCAATTGGAGCCGTTACAGGAATTTGATCTGCCGGTAAACAAAGCAGCCCTTGTGGTGGGTGGCGGTATCGCCGGCATGACCTGTGCCCTTTCCATTGCAAACCAGGGACATGAAGTACACTTGATAGAAAAGGCCAAAGACTTGGGGGGAATGGCCAGAAGAATTCATTCTACCCTTGAGGGACTGGCTGTCCAGGATTTTTTGGATGGTGTGATTCAAAAGGTTTATAAAAATCCATTGATCCACGTGTCCCATGGGGCTAATATCACAGATGTTGCAGGTTATCTGGGCAATTTTACCACAACAGTTCAAACCGAAGGCCGTACAAAAATAATAAAACATGGGGCCTCGGTTATTGCCATTGGAGCTGATGTATATAAACCCACGGAATATCTTTATGGGGAAAACGATCAAGTTTTCACCCACATTGATCTGGGAGGAGAAATAGCCAAGGGAAACCAAACGGTTATCAACGCCGAGAGTCTGGTGATGATCCAATGTGTGGGCTGCAGAAATGAAGACAGAAATTATTGTTCAAGGGTATGTTGCGGTGATGCTGTAAAGAACTCTTTGAAACTTAAAGAGAAAAATCCTGATATGCGTATTTATATTATTTTTCGGGATATGAGAACCTATGGATTCAAGGAAGACGCATATAGGGAAGCCTCGGAGAAAGGGGTTCAGTTTATACGTTATACCCCGGAAGACGGGCCTGTGGTGGAAGCTGTCAATGAGGGGGGCAAAGAGATTATACGGGTAACCGTTCCCGATCCGATTCTCGGCCAGCGGCTTGAACTGGATGCGGATGTTCTTTCTTTGGCTGCTGCTGTGATCCCTGCTGAATCAACCAATGAAATAGCCAAACACTTTAAGGTCACCTTGAGTCCGGATGAGTTTTTCAAAGAAGCCCATGTTAAATTAAAACCTGTTGAATTTGCAACGGATGGGGTTTTTCTCTGTGGGACGGCCCATTATCCAAAACATATACCGGAAACCATTAACCAGGCCTATGGTGCGGCTGGTAGAGTCTTAACGCTTTTATCAAGGGATACGGTGGTGGCTTCAGGTTCTGTGGCCATAGTAAATGAGTACGATTGTGTGTCATGCGGGGCATGTATTACAGCCTGTACCTATGATGCCATTGAATTTCGTGATACGCCAAAGGGCAAAAAAGCCTTTGTGAACCCAATCCTTTGTAAGGGAGACGGGCTGTGTAATGCAAAATGTCCTACATCTGCGATTATTCTGAAGCATTTTACAGATGATGCGCTTTTGAACCAGATTGATGCGGCAGTGACAAATGCTGATATCATTGAACAAATGGATGCGGTCTTTGAAGATGCCTAGGACGAGGTATAAAAGGATACAAATGAAAATAGCAGGAATAAAATTAAGCCTTTCTAATAGAGGAGGTCAAACCAATGAGTGCAGGTCTTGAATTTAAACCAAAGCTACTAGGCTTTGTTTGCCATTGGTGAGCATACGGTGCTGCTGATCTGACTGGAGTTTCCAGGCTACAATATGCAAATGAAATGAGGCTTATTAGAGTAATGTGTTCCGGTAGAGTTGATCTGGAATTTATACTCAGAGCCTTTTCAAATGGACAAGACGGCGTGTTTGTCGGTGGTTGCAAGCTAGATGAATGTAATTATGTTACCCATGGAAATTATGATGCCTTGGTTAACACCTTTCTTGCAAAACGGATATTAAAACACATTGGCCTGAACCCGGAAAGGCTGAGAACGGAATTTATGACCGGCGCTGATGGTAATCTGCTGGCTGAGTATACCGATGATTTTACCAGACAGATAAAAGAATTAGGGCCAATCGGCAAGGGCGAAGGTATGGACCCAAAGATTGTGAAGTTCAAGCTTGAAGCTGCCAGAAAGCTTGTGCCCTACCTGAGACTGGTGGAAAGGGAAAGGCTCAGGGTGCCGGTAAAATCAAAGAATGCCTATATACAATTTTTCGAAAGTGACGAGATAAACGCCTTATTTGACGGCATATTCGGGGATAAGCTGGCAATAAGCCAGATTCTGATGTTACTTGGCAATAAGCCTTTGCCAACAAGTGACATCGCAGAAAAATTGGGCCTGAACCCCTCGGAGGTCGCAAGGCATATGAATATTTCATCAAGGCACGGATTTGTCAGGTATGATACAAAAAGTAATTGTTACGCACTGGCATAGATAGAGCCGATGGCAATGGCAGGAGAACCCAGGAAAACTTAGGAAAACGGCTATGGATACTAATATGGAATTAGGCAAATTTGATCAAGATATTGATCGGATTATTGATAAACATCATGGTGAAGCAAGTTCTTTGCTTCAAATATTACTTGATATTCAGAGTGAAAATTCTTGGCTTCCCAAGGAAGCATTGGGGAGGGTCAGTCAAAGATTAGAGGTTCCTTTAAACCGGATACAGCATATTGCTACCTTTTATAAAGCCTTTAGTTTGGTTCCCAAGGGGCGTCACCAGGTACATATTTGTGTGGGGACTGCCTGCCATGTTCGGGGTGCAACCCGGATTCTTGACACGGTGGAGGAAGCAACGGGAATTAAGCCCGGGGAAACAGATCTGGAGTTGAAGTTTAGCCTGGAAACTGTTAATTGCCTTGGTTGTTGTGCACTGGGTCCTGTGATGGAAGTTGACGGGAAGGTCCATGGTAAAATGTCACCGGTCAAAACATCAGAAGTGTTAAAAATCTATGAGTAGGGGAAAATTATGCTGCGGTTAAATACGCCTGAAGAACTTGAAAGCTTCAGACAGGAAATATTATCCAAGAGAGACCCTAATAAGCCTTGCATATCCATATGTGCCGGGGCCGGTTGTATAGCTTCCGGTGCAGATGAAGTTATAGAAGCCTTTAAAGTTGAGATCGAAAATCAGGGGTTGGCTGCAAAGGTTGACACCAAGGGAACCGGGTGTCCAGGATTTTGTGAGCAGGGGCCTGTGGTGGTAATTTACCCAGAAGAAATTTGTTATCTTGGGGTAACAGCCAAGGATGTTCCCGAGATCGTTTCCCAGACAATTCAAGAAAAAAAGATTGTTGAGCGCCTGCTTTTTAAGGACCCTGCCACAGGAGAAAGAGCTGTCCATGAATCGGATATCTCCTTTTATAAAGCCCAGGAACGGACCGTTCTATGCAACAATATCAAGATTGATTCCAAGAGTATTGATGACTATCTGGCCATTGGCGGTTATTCTGCATTGGCCAAAGCACTTGGACAGATGACGGATATAGAGGTTTTGGAGGAAGTTAAAAAATCCAATCTAAGGGGCAGGGGGGGAGCCGGTTTCCCAGCGGGCCGAAAATGGGAAGGTTCCCGGAATGCACCCGAACCCATAAAATATGTAATCGTCAATGCAGATGAGGGTGACCCCGGTGCATTCATGGACAGAGCTCTCCTTGAAGGAAATCCCCATTCAATTCTCGAGGGATTAATCCTTGGAGGCTATGCAATAGCCTCCCATGAAGGCTATTTTTATGTTCGACATGAATACCCCTTGGCCGTGGAAAATATTAACCTTGCCATAAAACAGGCCGAAGCCTATGGCTTGCTTGGAAAAAATATTCTGGGTTCCGGTTTTGATTTTAAAGTGATTGTACACCAGGGAGCAGGGGCCTTTGTCTGTGGTGAATCAACGGCTTTGATGACCTCATTGGAAGGTCGGGCCGGAGAGCCCAGGCCCAAGTATACCCGTTCCAACATTAAAGGGCTTTGGAACAGGCCCTCTGTGTTGAATAATGTGGAGACCTGGGCAAATGTACCGCTCATCATAAATAAGGGTGCTGACTGGTTCAACTCTGTTGGAACCGAATCCAGCAAGGGAACCAAGATTTTTTCCCTGGTTGGTAAGATAACCAATACAGGGCTTGTGGAAGTTCCCATGGGCATGACCCTAAGAGAGATTATCTATGAAATAGGCGGTGGTATCCCCGGGGGCAAAAAGTTTAAGGCTGTTCAGACAGGAGGTCCTTCAGGCGGATGTATCCCCGAAGACCAACTGGATTTGCAGGTTGGTTTTGATGAGCTAACCAAGGCAGGTTCAATGATGGGGTCAGGCGGGATGATTGTCCTGGACGAAGATACCTGTATGGTGGATGTTGCCAGATATTTCATTAATTTTCTGACAGATGAATCCTGCGGAAAATGTGTCCCCTGCCGTGAGGGACTGAGGCAGATGCACAGAATTTTGACCAATATTACCCAGGGCCGTGGAAAAGAGGGTGACATAGAGCTTTTAGAGGAACTATCCGAAACAGCAGTTGAAGCTTCCCTTTGCGCTTTGGGCAAAAGTGCCCCAAACCCCTTCTTGAGCACCCTTCGTTATTTTCGGGATGAGTATGAAGCCCACATAAAGGAGAAACGGTGTCCTGCCTTGTCCTGCAAAGATTTGATTGCATTTTATATTGATCCTGACAAGTGTAAGGCCTGTGGGATCTGTCTTAAAAAATGTCCTGCCGGAGCCATTGACGGTGAAAAGAAAATAATCCATATAATTAACCAGGAATTATGCACAAATTGCGGCACCTGTTTTGAAGTCTGTCCTGCAAAATTTGGTGCAGTGACAAAGATTTCAGGTACGCCTGTTCCGGCTCCCATTGCCCAGGAAAAAAGAATGATAACGAAAAAGACCCCAAAAAAAGCAGGTAAAAATGAGTGAAATCCAATTTGAGATTGATGGAAACATAGTAAAGGCAAAATCGGGGATGACAATCCTTGAGGCAGCCCAGGGTGAAGGGATATACATACCAACCCTGTGTCACCACGAAAAACTTGAACCCTTTGGCGGATGCCGGCTCTGCATCGTAGAGGTAGAAGTTAAGGGCTGGACAAAGCTTGTTGTCTCCTGTGTTTATCCGGTGGAAGAAAATATCATTGTCAGAACCCGGTCCGGGAAAGTCGATCGGATCCGCAAAACCATCATAGAACTTCTGATGGCCCATGCACCGGACGCCCCGGAGCTTATGGAGCTTGCAAAAGAATATGGTGCCAATAAAGATCGTTATGACAAAGACCCTTCCTTTTGCATCCATTGCGGCCTGTGTGTCAGATATTGTAATGAGGTGGTAGGCAAGAACGCCATTGGGTTTGTTGACAGAGGCATCAACAAGGAGATCAGTTTTATTCCCGAGGTCGCTGCAAAAGAATGCAATGACTGCAAGGAATGCTTCCCTCTTTGCCCGACATCCTATCTTCAGGCAGCCTTTGTTTTAACCCAGTCCCTGGCATTTCCCTCTTCTAAACCCGAGGAATCAAAACCCGTGCTAAAACCCATAACAGGAGAATAGGAACAATTGAGTCCAGGAAAAAAAACCCAATTCTATCAATCACTTTGGTGTGAAGAAGGGGGTTGCCATACCGATTCCATTGAACTGATCGGAGAGGAACCCTTTTTGATACGCATTGAGGACGAACCATATTCAGTGGTGATGAGAACCCCGGGGGACGAGTTGCTACACGCAGCAGGGTTCTGTCTTGGTGAGGGGATTGTTGACTCAATTGATGATATCAAGACAATCGGATATGACAAAGATCTGGATTCCAATGTTGTGGATATCTGGCTGACCCCTGAACGGCGCAAAAAGATCCCCCATCTTCTGAAAAGAAAGAGCTATGTGAGTCAAACCAGTTGCGGGATTTGCGGGAAAAAACTGATAGAGGATCTTAATCAGATTTTAACACCTGCAAAAAACGGTTTTGAGGTAGAACTGAGCCGTGTTTTTGATTGCATCAATAAACTTTCCAAAAATCAGAAATATTACCAGAGAACCCGTGGCTCCCATGCGGCACTAATATTTGACCATAATTTGGAAGTTATCTCCTTTGCCGAGGATGTGGGACGGCACAATGCCCTTGATAAGGCAATCGGGAAAGCCTTTGTGAGTAAAACGCTATCCAATGCCAGTCTTCTGGTTCTTTCGTCAAGGATCAGTTATGAACTGGTTCAAAAGGCTGCCAGGGCCCATCTGCCCATAATGATTTCCAACTCAAGGCCCACCGCTCTTGCCGCCCAAATGGGACAGAACCTTAACATGACCCTGGCCTTTCCCGGAAAGGATGCATTAATAATAGTTTGCGGAGAAAATCGCATCAAGAGAGTATAAACGCAACAGAAGAAAAAAAATACCAATAATGAGGAGGACAATTTGAAAATTCTCACAACCGTAAAAAAAGTAGTTGATGTGGAATTGAACATCCACATTGAGAACGGCGCCATTGTCGAAGATGGGCTGCAATATGTTATAAATGCCTGGGATGAAAATGCAGTGGAAGCCGCTGTTCAGCTTAAAGAAAACAACGGAGCCCAGACAACATTGGTGAGCATTGGCGGGCAGGACAACGTTGATATGATACGTAAATGTTATGCCATGGGAATTGAAGATGCGATTCTTATTGATGATCCGTCATTGGGCGGGGCAGATTCCTCTGTTTTTGCCAAAGTGTTGCAAAAGGTTTACGGGGCCGGAGACTATGATCTTATTATCACCGGTAAGCAGGCCCAGGATACAGATAGCGGCCAAACCGGGATTATATTATCGGAGTACCTGGGCCTGCCCTGCGTTTCCAATGTGATTGCCATTGAGGTAGTGGACGAGGCCCACATTAAAGTATCCCGGCTGGGGGATGCAGGAACTGAAATTGTCGAACTTGAGTTACCCGCAGTGGTGACTGTTAGTGATAGTATTAATGAGCCCCGGTTGCCTGCAATGCGGGGCATCATGATGGCAAAGAAAAAGAAAATCCAGGTAATGGATCTGGCGGAACTTGGGACCTCCCTTGATGAAGTCGGCAATACTAAATCGGAAATTGCTGAATTTATGAGGTCGGAAACCCGCCAGGCCGGACAAA
>DAOWDR010000121.1 GCA_030638935.1 Desulfobacteraceae bacterium
CTAAAAATTTGACCAGGTCCCCGGGTGTAATGGTGGTGGTAGCTGTGTTTACCAGTGGATGGAAATTGAGCAATTCATTTTCCATCATTTCCTCATCCAGAATCACAGTGACCCCATGGGCCTTTATATTTACCGCAGCAAATGGAGTTACAGCTCCAGGAATCATGCCCAGGGCCTCCATGAGCAGGTCTGGTTTTCCAAAGGAAGGGCTTTTGGCCCCGATCTTTGTTGCCAGCTCCTGTATTTTGATGGGTTTGTCCGCCAGGGTGACCACTAAAAACAAATTCTTCTTTTTATCTTTAAAAAACAAATTTTTACTATGGGCTCCCTCTATTCCTTCATGGTGCAGGGCTGCCTCTTCAACGGTAAAGACGGCAGGGTGTTCATGGTTGGTATATTCAATACCGATGTCCGACAATAGGTTGAGCAGTTCTTCCTGGGTCTGTAACATGGTTTCCTCTCTGTTTTGAATTATATTTTTGGGTAATTAAAAATAATTTACATAAATAAGTCTGACAATGGTTAAAAAGACCATGGTCAGAAAGATGGGGCGAATAAATGAGGCGCCTTTTTTAATGGCTAGGCCCGAGCCTGCCCTGGCCCCGATGACCTGGCCTGCAGCCATGCACAAGCCTGCCGAATAATGCACATTCCCGCCAATGATAAACAGGGACAGGGCCACAATATTTGAGGTGAAATTCATGATCCGGGTTGTGCCTATGGCCTTTGTCATATCCATCCCCATGACAATGAGCAAACCTCCTGTCCAGAAAGAACCTGTGCCCGGCCCGAAAAATCCGTCATAAAACCCCAGTCCCAGTCCGAACAGGGTGAAAAAAAGAGTTTTTGTCATTTTGGGGCGGCCGGGATGGGTGCCCAGCTCCTTTGAAAACAGGGTGTAAAAAAACACAAACAAAAGCATCACCGGTATTATATGCTGGATAAACCCGGCTTGAATCTGCTGGATGGACCAGGCTCCCAGGATAGCTCCCATGAGGGTAAAGGCAATACCATGGATGCTTTCGTTAAGTTTTACAGTCCCTTTTCGAATAAAGGTTGCAGCCGCAGACAGGGTCCCGAAACTGCCCTGGAGCTTATTGGTGCCAAGGGCGAGCTGGGGAGGCATTCCCAAGGATAGGAGTACGGGCAGAGCAATCAGGCCGCCGCCTCCTGCAATGGAATCCACAAAACCTGCTAGAAGGCCTGTGAAAAAAAGAAGAATGAAGCTGAACCCGGACAGATCAAAATTCATGAAGGAATCCGGCACACTGGAATGGGTTCCATCTTGTGCCTGTTGGCTCCATTGAATTTGTTGTAAATGGACAATACTTCCTTTTGCCGTGCATCTAGCCTTTTGCCTGGTTTTTGGCCCTTAATTTTCTGTGAGGACAGGTAGTCCATGGCCCATTCCAGTTCCCCATAGGTGGCACCGATTTGGCTTTCATCGGTGCGGTCATCTTCCCATAGGCCGTCTGTGGGAGGGGCCGTTAAAATATCCTGGTTGATGCCTAGGAGTTCGCCAATGGCATAAACCTGGGATTTCATCAGGTCGGCAATGGGGGAAATATCCACTCCCCCGTCTCCGTATTTGGTATAAAAACCCACACCAAAGTCTTCCACCTTGTTGCCGGTTCCGGCCACCAGCAGACCGTGGTGGGAAGCAAAGGCGTAGAGGGTCATCATCCGGAGGCGGGAACGGGTATTGGCCATGGTCAGACCATCCTGGATTCCTTTGGGAAAATCGGTCTGGATTTGTTCAAAGATCGGGGTCAGTTCAACATCAATCCCCGTGACATTATCATGGGATTTTTTGAGCCAGGCAATATGGTCGGAGGATCTGGATACCTGGTCCTTTGCCTGGAAAATGGGCATGTTCAGAGCCAGTACTTTTTTCCCGGTCCTTGCGCACAGGGTTGAGGTCACTGCAGAATCTATCCCGCCTGATACCCCAATGGTAAAGCCGTTTAAACCTGATTTTCCCACATAGGTTTTCAGCCAGTTGACAATATATTCCACCACATCAGGCGTTTCCATGGTTATGTCCTTAATTTGCTTAAGATTCCATCATTTACAGGTTTGTTCCATTGGTCTTTTACCTTTTTGGGGTGAAATAAACAACCGGAATTAGAACCTGTCTTGAAATTTATATTGGACAGCAACCCCCCTACCATCCGGCCATTTGCTCTGATTCAGGCCGGGACGCAGCCCTGCTGGCGCACATATTCATATAGAATAATAGAGGCTGCCACACTGACGTTCAGGCTTTGGGATTTGCCGTATTGGGGAATGGTCAGGCGTTTGATCTCCGGGAACAGGTCAGGCTCAAAACTGATACCAAATTCTTCATGGCCAAAAATAAAGGCGCTTTTCTTGGGCAAAGGGGTTTCCATCACCGGGAGTCCCTGTCCGGGTTCAAGAATATAAGGTGTATACCCCTTGCTGATGATATCAGTATAACAGGTGAAAAATTCGGTGTGGAAGACAGCCGGGACCCATTTAAAGGCCCCCATGCCCGGTGCCGGATCAAAAAAATCAATGCCCACCAAATGGATCTCACGGCAGCCAAATGCCTCTGAACTTCTGAAAATTTTGCCGATATTATAGGTGGGCTTGAGGTGATCCAGCACAATGATGCAGTCGTGGATGCCTGGTTTGGCCAGATAATTTTTATTCCGTTGTCTCCGGAACCGCCTTTTTGCCATTTCCCGTTCGGATCTCATCATCTGTCTGACTTTATGGGGCCCCATGATTTCCCTTATGTGAAATTGTTTTTTGCATTCCTATGGGTTATAGCCTTTAAATAAAGGCACCCATGCTTAGCCGGTCTTCGGTTGAAAAATCTAAAGATTTATAAAAATTGGCGACAGCAGTATTGGTTGCTCGAATCTGTAAGTTTACTTTAATACAGCCAATAGCCTTTAGCGACTTGATAGCAGTTTTTATTAAGGTTGTTCCTGTACCATTGCGACGATGACTCTGTGAAATTGCAACAGCATATAGCCAACCCCGATGCCCGTCATATCCGGCTATGCAGGCACCTTCAATTTTGCCGTCATATTCTGCTACAAAAATCAGATCATCAACAGCCAATTTTTGTTCAATAACACTTGATGGTTCATTGTGGCGCAGATCTTCAGGGAAAACACTTTTCCACAGAGAAATTAATGAGCTTTTATCTTTGTCTTGATATTTGCGTATGTTCATATTTACCCCATGGGTTATAATCCATTTGTTAACATTCCCATTTGCTAGTGTCCCATGTTTTTTTTATCTCCATGTACAATAGTAATCCAAAGTAATCCAATTTTATTTGTATCTTTTGGAAGAGAAGATGTCAATCGGGATTGCCGGGGAACTCTTGCCCCCATACGGGAAAACCGCTATAATGACCAGGCCTGAATAAAGGAGTGTAAACCTGGGTGATCAGCCTGGGAGTGAATACAAAATAAGGAGCTGAAAATGAAAGTTATCATTGATCTGTGCGTGGTCCCCCTGGGAGTTGGGCTTTCTGTTTCCAAATATGTGGCCGCCTGCCATGAAATTATTAACGGGGCGGGACTTAAGTCGGAGCTTCATGCCTATGGCACAAACATTGAGGGGGAGTGGGATGCCGTGTTTGATGTGGTAAAAGAATGCCATGAAAAAATCCATGACATGGGTGCTCCCAGAATTACCACCACCATCAAACTAGGCACCCGGACCGATCGGGATCAGACTATGGCAGACAAGGTGTC
>DAOWDR010000547.1 GCA_030638935.1 Desulfobacteraceae bacterium
CCCTGACGGTGCAGGGTAAAGGGACAGTCATTGTAGACAAAAAATCATGGATTTAAAAACCCTATGCTGTTATTTTCTTTACGAAAAACATATTTAAATTTTTGCAGAAGGCCTTTTCAGGTATCTATATATTCACTCACCGAGAATTGCTGGAACTGGAACAAAAAATCAAAAAAAATCACGGGGCAGAATTTTCCTGCCCCGTGATATAAAAAACCATTAAATTTATTGATAAAAATTATAGATTAGTATCGATAGTGATCGGGTTTAAATGGTCCGTTCACCGGGATCCCGAGATAGTCTGATTGTTCCTGGGATAATTTTGTCAGGGTAACGGACAAATTTTTCAAATGAAGTCGTGCCACTTCTTCATCCAATTCCTTGGGCAGGGTATAGACCTTTGCTTCCAGTTTTTCTTGGGCCAGTTTAATCTGGGCCATGGTCTGATTGGAGAAAGAGTTGCTCATGACAAAACTTGGATGGCCGGTGGCGCATCCAAGATTGACCAGGCGCCCCTCTGCCAGCACTATAACTGAACGGCCTGATTCAAGTGTCCATTTATCCACCTGGGGCTTGATCGTAACCTTTACCGCCGTCGAATTATTATCCAGATAACTCATTTCAATCTCATTGTCAAAATGACCGATATTGCAAATAATGGACTCATCCTTCATGAGTTCAATGTGCTTGCCCTTGATGACATGGTAATTTCCCGTGGCAGTGACAAAGATATCACCCCGTGTTGCTGCATCTTCCATGGTAACCACTTCGTACCCTTCCATGGCAGCCTGGAGGGCACAGATGGGATCAATTTCAGTAACCAGGACAATGGCTCCATATCCTTTCATGGAAGCTGCACAACCTTTTCCCACATCCCCATACCCGGCCACAACAACGGTTTTTCCTGCCAGCATCACGTCCGTGGCCCGTTTAATTCCATCGGCCAGGGATTCACGGCATCCGTAAAGGTTGTCAAATTTTGATTTGGTAACCGCATCATTGACATTGATCGCCGGGAAAAGCAGCTCGTTTTTGGCAGCAAGTTGGTAAAGCCTGTGGACACCGGTGGTGGTCTCCTCGGAAACCCCTCTGATATTTTTGGCGATTTTTGTCCATTTCTGATTATCTGTCCCCACGCTTACCCGGATACGGTCCACAAGGCATTTTTCATCCACGCTATGGGTCTCATTCTCCAGCAGGGATGGATTTTTTTCCATTTTTACCCCATGGTGGACAAAAAGGGTGGCATCCCCTCCATCGTCAACGATGAGATCCGGACCTGTACCGTCTGGCCAGGTCAAGGCCTGTTCCGTACACCACCAGAATTCTTCCATGGTTTCACCCTTCCAGGCAAAAACAGCAGCCGAGCCTTTTTGGGCAATGGCAGCGGCTGCATGATCCTGGGTGGAAAAAATATTACAGGTTGCCCATCTAATGTCTGCCCCCAGTTCGTAGAGGGTGTCGATGAGCATGGCGGTCTGGATGGTCATATGGAGACTGCCCATTATTTTCAGTCCTGCAAGGGGCTTTTGGGGGCCGTATTTTTCACGGATAGCCATGAGGCCCGGCATCTCTTTTTCAGACAATTGCATGTCCTTGTGGCCGTCTTCGGCAAGTGTGATATCTTTGACCTTATATTTCAAACCCAGGTCAAGGTCAATGAAACTAGGATCTTTACTTGGCTGTTGCATTTACTAACTCCTTTTTGCCATTTTTTTTAATGGAATCTATTTTTATTGGGTTGTATCGTCGAATCAATATGCTGATTTGTTGCGCCCAAAATACAGCTTTTGTATCCCGGGTAGGGCAAGGAACAAAAGGCCGCACAACCTTAAAATTACATGTTTCCGGTTCAGGCGGCCGTTTATTGTGGGGCTAAAAAATTTATAATCCGGCCAGATTTCTTATCTGATCTGCCTTAATGGTTCTTTCCCAATAAAAATCCGGGTCTTTTCTGCCAAAATGGCCATAGGAAGAAGTTTTTCGGTAAATGGGACGTAATAGATCAAGTTCCTCAATAATGGCAGCCGGCCTCAGGTCAAAGACTTCCTTAACTATTTCAACGGCACGGGTTTCAGAAATTTTACCTGTTCCCATGAAGTCCACCAGCAAAGATACGGGTTCGGCAACCCCGATGGCATAGGCCACCTGAATTTCACATTTATCGGCAAGACCTGCAGCCACCATATTTTTGGCTACATATCGTCCCATATAGGAAGCACTTCTATCTACCTTTGAGGGATCCTTACCGGAAAAACATCCGCCCCCGTGGCTACCCTGTCCACCATAGGTATCCACAATAATTTTACGTCCGGTTACACCACAGTCTCCCATGGGACCGCCCACAACAAAACGGCCGGTGGGATTCACAAAAAATCGGGTATCCCCGTCCATCATATTTTCCGGAATTACTTTTTTAATGACCTCTTTAATAACAGCAGCCTTAAGATCGTCATAGGAAACGTCGGGGGAATGCTGGGTGGAAACAACCACTGTATCCACTCGTTTTGGTTTTCCATCCACATACTCAATGGTCACCTGGGACTTGCCGTCGGGTCTTAAAAAATCAAGGGCACCATTTTTTCGAACCTGGGTCAGGCGTTTGGTCAGTTTATGGGCATAAAGGATGGGCATGGGCATGAGTTCTTCGGTTTCATTTGTGGCAAAACCGAACATTAACCCCTGGTCACCTGCACCCTGCTCCTTATGGAGACCTGCGCCTTCATCAACACCCTGGGCAATATCAGCAGACTGCTGGTCAATACTGGTAATAACAGAGCAGGTCTGCCAGTCAAATCCCATATTGGAAGAATTATACCCAATTTCCTTAATGGTATTTCGAACCACTTCGGGAATATCCACATAGCAATCGGTTGTAATTTCACCGGCCACCATTGCCATACCTGTGGTCACCAGGGTTTCGCAGGCAACCCGGCATTTTTTATCTTCAGCCATAATGGCATCCAGAATACTGTCGGAAATAGCGTCTGCCACTTTATCAGGATGGCCTTCTGTAACAGATTCAGAGGTAAACAGGGATGATTTATTTTCTGACATTCCAAACTCCTTTTATTTGATGATAATTTTATTATCTTTGGATGATGCATATACTATTATTAAAATTTTACCACTATTAATAATTTTTTACGGATCATTTGTCAATGGTGACAGAAAAATATATCAAGATATGTTCATATTTGTATAAAATACCAAAAATCCCTTGACAATTGGGTGACAGCTTTTATGATTCCCTGTAATATTATGATAAAAAATCAGCCCCCGGGGGCATACAACAACACTTTTTTGGAGAAAACATATGCCTAAAGCCAAACGAATCACCGGAATCGGAGCAGCCCTTGTGGATGTATTAATCAATGAAACAGATCAATTTCTTGAAGATCTTGGAAAAGAGAAAGGGGGAATGACCCTTGTAACGGACCATGACATTGAATCAATTCTATCCAAAGCCTCCCAGCCCCCTGTCATTGCGGCAGGTGGCGCAGCCTGCAACACCATTGTAGGGGTGGGCAACCTGGGCGGTGATGCCAGATTTATTGGCCGCCGGGGGGATGACGCCTATGGAAAAACCTTTGAATCCCAGATACTCTCCTGCAATGTGGAACCAAAACTATCAGTTTCCCCTTCTCCCACCGGAAAAGTCTTATCCGTGATCACCCCGGATGCCCAGCGCTCCATGTTCACCTTTCTAGGGGCTACCACTGAACTGGAACCTGACAATATCACACCCGCACTCTTCCAGGATACCGCCATCAGTGTAATTGAAGGCTATTTGCTGTTCAACCCGGACCTGATGATGGCCTCCTTAAAAGCAGCAAAGGCGGCAGGTTCCCTCATTGCCCTGGACCTTGCCAGTTTTGAGGTGGTCAATGCCTCAAAAACAATTTTAAAGGATATTGTAAAAGAATATGTTGATATCCTCATTGCCAATGAAGATGAGGCAAAAGCATATACAGGTTTTACCGATGAACTCCGCGCCATGGAGCTATTATCCCGGGATGTTACCTATGGGGTTTTGAAGGTGGGAAAAAGAGGCAGTTTTGTCTCTTTTAAGGGTAAGATCACCCAGATTGAACCAATGTCCGGCAATGACCCCATGGATACAACCGGTGCCGGGGATCTCTGGGCAGCAGGCTTTTTGTTCGGCATTGCCAATGGTTTTTCCATTGAAAAAAGCGGGAAATTGGGATCTGCCTGCGGGTACGAGGTTTGCCAGGTCATGGGCGCCCAGATCCCGGAAACGGCCTGGCAAAGAATCCGGGCTTTGATATAAAATCATATATTTTTGGAGTAAAAAAACAGATTTCTTGATTTTTTTTGAATTTTCTTTATAATATCAAGGATAAACGAAAAAGTGTAAGGAGGCCAATATGAGTTTAAAAATAAACACAAATACAGGCAGTGCTTTTTCCAGTTACCAGTTGCAAAAAGGTCAACAGGCCTTATCAGAATCACTTGAACGCCTTTCCACCGGGAAAAGAATCAACAAGGCCTCGGACGATGCCGCAGGCATGACGATTGCCAATACCCTTGCCAGCCAGGCAAAAGGATTTGGACAGGCCATAAAAAATTCAAATGATGCCATTTCCATCACCCAGGTGGCAGATGGTGCCCTGGGCCAGGCATCGGAGATGGTTCAGGATATCCGGGTCAAAGCCATCCAGGCGGCAAGTGCTGCCCAATCCCCTGAAACCAGGCTTGCGATCCAGGCAGATATTGATAAATCCCTTCAAAGTATAAAAGACATTGCCCAGAACACCACTTTTAACGGTCAAAAGTTATTGTCAGGAACTTTTACCGACAAACAATTCCAGGTGGGGGCCGCATCTGGTGAGACTCTTAACATTTCCTTGGGGTCAATTGATCCGGGGCAGATCACCCATGACACCCTTGGTACCTTAAGCCAGATTGATGTATCCACCGAAGAAGGGGCTCAGAACGCCATCCAAGTGGCAGATGCTGCCCTGGAATACATTGGCCAACAAAGATCCCAGGTTGGTTCAAATGCAAACCAGCTGGAATCTTCCATCAACACCCTTTCCACCGCCATGATCAATACGATTTCTGCAAAATCCGAAATCCAGGACCTGGATTTCGCAGAAGAATCAATGAACCTTAACAAGATTAAAATACTGGGAAAAACACAGGCCTTTGCCCAGGCCCAGGCCAATACCTCGGCAAAAAATATCCTGAATCTATTTGGATAAAACAATGGAAGCTAACACGGTTAACACCTTAATATCCTAAAACAAAGTTTATTTTTATTCTAAATTCAGAACGCTGAAAATTCATTGGGCGCCACGGGAATGGATGCGTTGTTTGTATATAAACAGACCAAAAAAGACTGAACATGGGAAAAATAAAAATAATTATCGCAGATGACCATATGATTGTAAGGGAAGGCCTTATCACCTCCTTCAATAGGGAAAAATCCTTTGAAGTCATAGCTGAAGCCGATTCCGGACAGGAGGCGATACGGCTTTCATTGGAACATTTTCCAGATATCGTCATCATGGATATCAGCATGCCCGATCTCAATGGTATGGAGGCAACCAGACAAATATTATCCAAAAACCCGAATATAAAAATCATCGCACTATCAATGCATACTAAAAAACTATATGTGATGGGCATGCTGAATGCCGGGATCTCCGGATATTTATCAAAATCCTGTTCTTTCAAAGAACTACTAAAAGCCATTGAGGTTGTTTTATCCGGCAAAATTTATCTTTGCCATGATGTTGCAAGATTTGTTGTTGAAAGCGCTTTAGCGTCTGGACAGAACAAAGGAGATCCTCGTTTTTCACTGTTATCCCAGCGGGAAAGGGAAGTTCTCCAACTCATATCAGAAGGACATAAAAATAAAAACATTGCCGACAAGCTGCATATCAGCACAAAAACCGTCCAGGTTCACAGAACAAACTTAAAAAAAAAATTAAATCTGTATAGCACTGCTGAACTTACAAAATATGCGATTTCAAAGGGCTTAACATCAATTGAGCAATCAATGGAATATCATCTCCCGGACAATATAAAATAATAATTTTCCCTTTTTCTCCCCACTATATAAATATTACCAACGAAAACTATAATGCTAATGCTAATTCCCATTCATTAAATAATTAAAAATTAGATCTTTATTTTCAAAAAATAGGCGTTTCCCCGATTGTATTTCCCCTTAATTTGTTGTTTTGTAAGTGTATGCCAAAGAAATGTGATCAGAGTCCATAATTTTAATTGGGCACCTCCGCTGATCGCTTTTCACACCGGGGTCAGGCAGGGGAACCGTTTCCTGCCTGATCTCGAACAACAATTACAACGCAGGATTTTCCCTAGCTACTATCTAATTTACAGCACACAATCATTATTCAAAAAAATCCCTGCACCATGAAACAAAAAAAGGAGACGGGTTATGACAAAATTATTTTATTTTATCAGCATTTTTCTGTTTTTCGGAATCACCGGTTCTGCAATTGGATTTGCCGGGACAAAACAAATTGCCACTGGCGAGGCATACTTTGATGTGGCCACGGGTCATAGGTATATTAAGAATTCAGAAACCACCTATGCTGAATATTCCCAAAAAGGCAAACTGCTTAGAACAGATGTTCCAAACACTCAACCCCATTTGAGCACAAGCAAATACATAACAAAAATTGACCGGGGATATTACATGGTTTATGAAAAAAAACAGAACCAGATGATAGTACAACAAATCTTGCCCGTGGCAAACGACCACCCAGAAGGATGGAGGTGCAAACAGCTTTTGTCTGCTGAAGGATATGAAACAGATTAGGAAAAAACCCGGATCACAGACCTTAATCCTTCCGGAGGTGTGGAGTAAGGAGTGTCCCAGGGTCTTGGGACCTGGTTCCAATAATTGAAAAATAAAAGCCCATGAACACCGACCCTTCTAAAAAATAACGGGGGTGCAGCCCTCTATCAGCACCCCCGTAGCAATTTTCAATCTTAACCACCTTACTTTTTGAACACTATCTCGTAGACATCCTTGTATTTTTTCGCAAAATGAAAGTTAATCCCTTCCTTGATATGCCCTGGAAGCTTCTTAAACTCACTTGTGATCCCTTTGGGCAGGATAATCTCTTTGATTCCAATGCGGCGGGCAGCAATAATTTTTTCCTTTATCCCGCCCACGGGCAACACTTCTCCGGTGAGAGTGAGTTCACCGGTCATGGCAAGGGGACGCCGGACGGCTTTGCCCAGGCCCAAAGAAACCAGGGCCGTGGTTATGGTAACCCCTGCACTGGGGCCATCCTTGGGGGTTGCTCCCTCGGGCACGTGGATATGAATAAAAGAGTTGTCAAAATAGTCTTCTGCAATACCAAATGTTTTAAGATTTGCCCGGACATGGGACATGGCAATGGCGGCTGATTCCTGCATCACCTCCCCTAACTTGCCGGTCAGTTTAAACCCGGAATTCTTCCCGTGGACCTTTATGGCCTCTATGGAAAGAGTAGCCCCGCCCATCTGGGTCCAGGCAAGTCCTGTAACAATGCCCACTCCCTTCATCTGTTTTTCCTTTGTAAAAAAAGGCGCTCCCAGATAACCTTCCAGGGATTTGATATTAATCCGGATTTTTTTCTTTTTCTCTTTTAAGATGGTGACAATACTTTTTCTGATAATTTTGTTAAGCAGCTTTTCAAGACCCCTGACACCGGCCTCCCTGGCATATCCCTCAATGAGGTACCTGATGGTGGGGTCGGTGATGGTAATAATACTTTTTGTCAACTTATTGCGCTTCAACAATTTTGGCCACAGATGCTTTCTGGCAATCTCCATTTTCTCCGACGTGATATAACCGGACAGATTTATCCGGTCCATCCTGTCCAAAAGGGGGCCGGGAATGGTATCCAGTGTATTGGCCGTACAGATGAACAAAACCTTGGACAGATCAATGCGAAGATCCAGGTAATGGTCCAGGAACTCGGCATTCTGTTCAGGATCCAGAACTTCCAGCAGGGCCGAGGCCGGATCTCCCTGGTAGGAGGCTCCGATCTTGTCCACCTCATCCAGCATGATCACAGGATTTGCCACCTGGGTATCCTTGAGGGCCTGGACCATTTTACCGGGCAATGCCCCCACATAGGTCCTCCTGTGCCCTTTAATTTCAGCCTCATCCCGCATTCCGCCAAGGCTGAACCGATAAAACTTTCGTCCCAGAGCTTCGGCTATGGATTTTCCGATTGAGGTTTTACCCACACCCGGCGGTCCCACAAACAGGATGATGGACCCGGATATATCTTTTTTATATACCCCTGCTGCAAAAAACTCGATGATCCGTTCTTTGACATCGGAAAGCCCGGCATGATCCCGTTCAAGGATCTCTTCGGCCCGGGTGATATCAATATTATCTTCAGAATGAATCCCCCAGGGAAAGGAGGTGACCCAGTCCAGGTAGTTTCTCGTCACCCCGTATTCAGAGGAACCAGTCTCCAAAACGGATAATTTTTCAATCTCCTCTCCAAAGCGTGTTACCACATGCTCCGGTGGGGAAAGCTTTTCAAATTTTTCCTTAAATTTATCCACATCAGAGGTTTTGTCATCCTTTTCCATACCCAATTCTTTCTGGATGGCCTTGAGCTGTTCCCTTAAAAAAAATTTTCGCTTGTTATCATCCACCTGGATATTCAGATCTTTCTGGATCTTTGCCTGAAGTTTGGCAATTTCGATCTCTTTTTGGAGCAGCATCAATACTTTTTTCATCCGCTCAATAACAGATTCAATTTCCAAAATTTTCTGGAGGTCATCCCCGGATGCCGTGGTAATGCCGGCTGCAAAATCGGTCAAAGGGGAGGGTTGATCCGGACTGAACCGGCCCAAATATTGTTTAAGCTCCTCTGAGTACAAGGGGTTTAAGGACAAAAGTTTTTTAATGGAACTGATAATGGAAATGGCATAGGCCTTTAATTTGTCTTCATCCTCTTCCATTTTTTCAAAGTATTCCACCTGGGCCACAAAGGGAGGTTTGTCAGATAAAAATTTTTTAATCTTAAACCGCTCAAGCCCCTGGGCAATAAACTGGACATGGCCTTCCACATCCGTAATGTTCAACATGCGGACAACACATCCAACCTTTGGGAAATCATCTTTATACACATATTTTCCCTTTACCTCACTTAAATAGGAAAGGCCCAGAAGGTTTTTTGAATCCCTGGATGCTTTGCCCAAAGTCTCTTTCCACCGTTTTTTGTCAACAATCAAGGGCTGGACCTGGGCCGGCAGGTGGGGGCGTCCTGTAATGGGAACCAGGTACAAAATATCGGGTTTGACATTTTGCTGCACCAACCCGCTTTGGGTTTTCTCTTCTTCGTCATTTACTATTTCAGGCGTAATAGATTCGGTTTTATCAGCCATATGTCACCTCAAAAATTAGGATTAGAGTTATGATTACGACGATTGGTATTGAACTTTTAAATTACCCATATAATATAATTATATTTTCCATTCTGACAACATAAAACATTCTGAAAAAAACAAAATCCATACCATGGGAAAGCATTTAAATTTACTTGCCCAATAATATGGATTATGCCGGCTAATTATTTATCGGGTTATTTGTCGGGTTATTTGTCTAATTTTTGTCTATAATTTTAAAGGGCTGACTTTGGTTGCAATTACCATTTTTTTCCCCGGAAGAGCAGCCGCGGCTGCAATTACATCCTCCCTCCCCTTTGTAGATCCGTACAAAACTTCGGATGCTGAAAAACACAGCAGCAGCCACTATAATTCCCACAAGTATGTTATCCATTTTCTTTACTCCCCATATCAGGACAGGATCAAAGAACCGACCTGGTAAACCGCCACTGACAATCCAAGGGCCAGAGCTGTATTAAAAATAACTGAAAAGGCCGCCCACTTCCAGGAGCCTGCTTCCTTTGCTATACAAACCACCGTGACAAAACAGGGGGCATAAAAAATCGTAAAAATAATCAGACTGAAGGCAGTTAAAGGCCCCCAACCCTCTTCTGTCCTGAGCCGGTCTGAAAGTGACTCGGTATCTTCCGGATCAACCTCGCCAAGGGAATAAGCCGTACCAAGGGTGGATACCACGACTTCTTTGGCGGCAAAGCCACCCACAAGAGCGATATTGGTACGCCAGTCAAACCCGGCAAATTTTGTAACCCTCTCCAAAGCAACCCCCAAACGGCCTGCAAAGGAATTTTTCAGCCCTGCCTGGGCTTCTTCCAGATCGATCTGGTGAAGATCCTGTTTTAGGGCCAGGGTCCGGGGTGAGACGGCATCAGTTTTAAGGATACTGAGTTCTTCCAACACCCGGGCACTGGCGCCTTGGGTAACCATGGTTCTCTTAAGTTCAAACTGCTGTTTTTCAACCATGTCAAGCCCGGGGAAGGTCATCATAGCCCAGAGCAGAATGGAAATCCCCAGGATAACGGTCCCGGCCTTTTTCACATATTGCCAGGTTCTTTCCCATGTATGGATAAAAAGTCCTTTAATGGTGGGCAAACGATAGGGCGGCAACTCCATGACAAATGGGGTGGCCTCACCTTTAATAATAGTCGACCTCAACAACCTTGCCACAAGGAGAGCCCCCACCCAGGAAATCAGGGTGATCATAAGCATTACCAGGGCCTTGTTTTCAGAGAAAAATGCGGCCACAAGCAGGGCAAAAACAGGCAATTTGGCACCACAGTTCATAAAGGGAACCGTCAAAAGGGTTGCCAGTCGTTCCTTGGGGGATTTAAGGGTCCTTGTTGCCATGACGCCGGGAACAGCACACCCTCCTGCAATCCCCCCGGATACGATGAAAGCCATAACCGAACTGCCATGGAGTCCGAAGATTCTAAACACCCGGTCCAGCATAAATGCCATCCGGGCCAGATATCCTGAATCTTCCAGAAATGATATTCCCAGAAACATAAACATGATCAAAGGAACAAATCCCAAAACCCCGCCCACGCCGTCGATAATGCCGGAAACCACCAGGGATTTTAAAAGGCCGTCGGGCAGGGAACCCTCTGCCACCGAACCCAGCCAGCCAAAGAATGCTTCAAACCACCCCATGGGAATTTCCCCATAGGTAAAGGTAAAATGATACAATCCCATGAGGATTGCCACCCTGATCACAGGGCCTGCAAGCCGATTTGTAACTATCTTGTCTATTTTGTCAGATTGCTGGAGACGATTTGGGTCATGGGCATAGGACACCACATTCTGCTTTAAAACCGAATTAATGAACCCGTAACGCTGGTCAGCTATCATCCCCTCGGGATGGGTATCCAGGGTTACATTCAAATGGCGGGTCACTTTTTCGACAATTGAAAGCAAAAGAGACTCAACATGGTTGTTTTCAATGTTTCCAATTTCCATAATCTGTTTGTCATTTTCAAGGTATTTTAAGGCTGTCCACCGGGCCGGATAGGTCTGGGTCAAAAAATTGTTTGAAACAATAATTGCTTCCATTTTATCCAGGGCTTCATCCAGATCCGACCCATAGGAAATATTTAATGGGGTCACCTCTTTGTCCCCATTACCGGCAATGGCGGTGGCAATGGTGGTGAGCAATTTTTTCTTACCCTCTCCGCTTCTGGCAACCGTAGGCACCACTGGAACGTTTAAGAGCCGGGACAATTTTTCAATATTAATCCGTATCCCGCGTTTTTTAGCCACATCCATCATATTCAGGGCCACACAGACAGGAACCCCCATCTCCATGAACTGGACCGACAGGTATAGATTTCTTTCCAGGTTGGAGGCATCCACAATATTGACAATCATGGAAGGATTTTCATTCACCAGATAATCCCTTGCAACCACTTCCTCCAGGGAATAGGCCGTCAAAGAATAGGTGCCGGGAAGATCCACCACATTAAATTGTCCTGCATCACTGACACAGGTTCCCTGCTTTTTTTCAACGGTTACCCCGGGATAATTTCCCACATGCTGCCGGGCCCCGGTCAGTTCATTAAAAAGTGTTGTTTTGCCGGAATTCGGATTCCCGGCCAATGCAATAGCAAGACTCATCTCAATTCACCTCTACTTGAATAAAATCGGCTTCGTTGTTGCGAAGTGTCAGTGTAAATCCCATAATTCTCAATGAGACCGGATCAAACAAAGGGGCTCTCCCCTGTACTTTTATTTCTTTTCCAGGCACAAGCCCCATATCCCGAATCCGCCTGCCAAGCTCTCCTGAACCTTTGACAGAAACAATAACTCCGGTCTGGTTCTCCTGCATCTCTCTTAATTTTATTATCACTTTTTATTTCCTCTTGAATGGGTTTGGATAATTATGCATGCTTTAAAATTAAAAGTTTTATATACCTAACTTTTAATCAAGTCAAGAATATTTACTTACTGAATAAAAAAATTATTATTTGACTTACTATATAATCTCTGTATAAAGATAGCAGGTGAATCAAAATGGAGAAACAACAATGACCAAAGAGAATAAACTTTCCGAAAGCCTTGAAGACTACCTTGAAACCATACTGGAACTCCAGACAAATAATACTGTTGCCCGGTCAAAAGATATTGCCGAAAAAATGGACATTAAACGAGGCTCTGTCACAGGAATGCTCAAAAAACTGGCAGCCCAAAATTTTATCAATTATGAGCCCTATGGATATGTTACCCTAACGCCTTCCGGAAGAAAAATTGCCAAGGAGATTGAAGCCCGCCACATTCTGTTGAAGGATTTTTTGTACAGGATACTGGGGGTGGAAGAAAAAGCAGCCAATGACGCAGCCTGCCGCATGGAACATGCCATGGACAAATCCACCTTTAAAAAATTAAAACAATTTATCTCCACCATAGACGCCTGCCCCCATTGCGACATCGAAGAATCATAGAGGGCTTTCGGTAAAACCAATCCAAAATCAGGTTACCTTATTTTTTTATACCCACTCCATTGGACTTTATAGCAAAAACATTTGGTTACATAAGCGGGTTAACCGAAAAAACAGCAGTAGCTGTCAGGCCTTTCTGCTTTTTTGTAATTATTTTTTGGCTGGATATGGACTCAAGGTGTTCATGGATAATTTTTTCAAGCAGGGTTCCTGGTTTATCACTCACCTTTGAAAAAAATGCCATCTGATTATCAAATTCCTGTTCCAGGCTTATCTTTTGGTCCCACTCAACCGTGTCAAAAACGATATCCGGAAAAAGCCCCAGGGAAAAAAGCAGATTAATTTTGAACAAAATACTCTGGGGTTTGTCATCCAGGGTGCTGTCCATTATCTTTTCCCAGAGATCCATTAGAATAGGAGACTGCTTTCTGGCTGCCCAGCCCCGGATGGCACATCCATTTTTGGAGCATGCCATCATTTTAAAAAATGAGTCTGCACTGGCCACTCCAGGGGACATAAAGGCCACGACCAGGTCAAATTGTTTTTCCCAGTCCTTTTTTTGAATATCAAGCTTGTGCCAATCTTCTGATAAAATAATAATCCGGTCAGCCAAATCCGGAGATAATCGCTGGTAAAATCGATCCAGCATGCCCTGGGAAAAATCAAGGGCTGTCACACAGGCACCGTTTTTTGCCAGGGCCATGGCCAAAAGCCCTGTACCACAACCTATTTCAAGCACCTTCATGCCCTCAAATAAAAGGCCTTTTTGTCCCAGCAACCCAAGTGTTTTTTCAAGCCGCCGGTCTTCCACCTCTTTTTTGCTTTTGTCGTAGGTTGTGGAAGCCTTATCCCAGTATTCCGGTGTGGAAAACCCTTTGTGAACGGCATAGGTATCGCTTGATTTATCTTTTTCCCACTCATTGATCCAGAAGGCTTGATTAAATATAGTATCCATATTTTATTTAATTTTCTCCATATAATTTTCCGGTCCATCCATTTCCAGGCCGGTATCTTCCACATATTCTTCCTTTGGCATGAAGATGCAAGTTATATCCACTATCACCACATAGAGAGCCGGTACAAAAACCAGGGTCAATCCAGTGGCTGCAATAAGGCCGAAACTGATGCTCACGGCCATGGGGATGAGAAACTGGGCCTGGAAACTGGTTTCCAGAAGCAAGGGAAAAAGACCGGCCACCGTGGTCACAGAGGTGAGCAGTACAGGTCTAAAACGGCTTTGCCCTGCCTCTATTACCGAATCAAAAAGGGCCGCCCCATTACGCACCTTCCCATTGATAAAATCAATGAGGATCAAAGAATCATTGATCACAATCCCGGACAGGGCCACAATCCCGAAAATACTGATCATGGTTATATCCAGCCCCATGACAAAATGTCCGAAAATAGCGCCTATAAGGCCGAAGGGGATGGCAGTCATAATGATCACCGGCTGAATATAAGACCTGAACTGGCTGGCCAGCAATAAAAACATAACCATTGCTGCCAGGGAGAAACCTTTGATCAGGCTATCAATGGATTCTTCGGTCCGCTTGGCCTGGCCCTCAAGGTCATAGGAGACTCCCGGGAATCGGTTCACAAGAGCATCTAAAAAACCAGCTCTTAGATTCTCCACAATTTTCCGGGCATTGGCCACATCTTCGTCAATATCCGATATTACTGTGATCACCCGTTTTCTTTCCACCCGCTGGATGGTGGAATAGCCCTGTTCCATCTCAAGGCGGGCCACCTGGTTCAAGGGGATCTGCCGGCCGTCCCGGGTGTGGATTCTCAAATCATCTATGCTGGCTTCAGATTCTCTTTCCCTTTGCGAATACCTGACCATAACCTTGATATCATCTTTTCCCCGCTGGATCTTCAAGGCC
>DAOWDR010000184.1 GCA_030638935.1 Desulfobacteraceae bacterium
CGAGGGAAATTGAAAAAATACAATTGTTGGATAGACACCTATCCTTGGAAATTTAAAAAATTTAGTTGAGCAGCTTATCTTAAATATGTCTTATTTTGTGTGATTTAGGGGGGGAGAACTATTAATAACTATTGCCCTTGCTTAGAATATATGGTTAAGGATGAAGTCAAATAAAAACAAGACTCCATGGAGATAGGTGACTATGAAACTTAACACAAAATTAGTACTAATTAGCCTTACAGGATTTATCACCATTTTTATCATCAGTCTTATCGGCACTTTTTTGTATTATAACACGGTAAAACAGGATCGAATTAAAAAAGCCGTGGCAGCAGCCCGGCAGAATTTTGAAGTTTCAATGGCTGCCAAGAAAAAAGTATGGCAAACCAATGCACTTCAGGTAGCTAATAATTCAGAGGTCAGGGAGGCTATTCTCAACAATGACCGCAAGAAAGCCAATATGGTACTTAATAAGCTTGGCAAGGTTTTTAAGGAGAATACCGGGTTTAAAAATGTGCAGGTTCATCTAATTGACAGGGATCTGAAATCCTTTTACAAATCATGGAAACCTGATAAATACGGTGAAAAATTGGATCACTCTAAAGGGTATCCCCTTGTTAAAGAAACAAAAAAAACCTTTGTTGCCATGGAAATTTCTTCAAAGGGGATAAGACTTAAGGGGTTGTTTCCGATTCTTGATAAAGGTGAATTTATTGGTCTTGCAAATTTTGAAGGCGGTCTCAATTCAATCAAAAGAACCCTGAAACCCTATGATGTTGATTTTATATATTTCATGGATGATGCATACCTGAACATTGCAAAAGGTATGGCAAACAAGCCAAAGGTAGGAAATTATATTTTAAACCAGAAAGATGTTGATGAAGAGTTTTTTAAATATATTCAAAGTGAAGGCATATTCCAGCACCTGCTTGAAACGGAATATGTCATTGATGAGGCTTATCTGTCTTTCAAAGGAAGTTTCAAAGGATTTGCCGATTCTGAAGCCGGGTTCTACCTTCTGGGGATAAAGGCGGATATTGTCATGGAGAGTATCCATTCCCTGCGAGATCTAATTTTTACTCTGTTTGGTTTTTTATATGCTGTTTTTTTAATCCTTATTCTCGGGCTTATCTTTTTTGTTAACCGGAATGTAGTTCGTCCCATCAATACTATCGCTGAGAGTATGGAAGATATTGCCAGCGGAGAAGGTGATCTTACAAAGAGAATCCAGATCAAGAACAAGGATGAAATTGGGAAGCTGGTAAAATGGTTTAATGCCTTTGTTCAGCGGATTAACAATATTATAGTGGACATTGGTGCCAATGCAGAAACGGTTACAGCAGCCTCGGGAGAGCTTCTCTCTGTTTCCGAACAGATGTCTGACGGTGCAGATGACCTGTCCGGCAGAGCCAATACAGTGGCAGCCGCCTCAGAGGAGATGAGTTCAAATATGAATTCTGTGGCAGCAGCAACCGAGCAGGCTTCTACCAATATCAGTATAGTCGCAGATTCTGCAACGCAAATGCAGAGCACCCTTGGTGAGGTTGCCACAAATTGTGAAAAAGCAAGGAGCATATCAGGTAATGCTGCAATACAGGTTGACAATGCATCCGAGCGTGTCACCCTTCTAGGCAACGCTGCAATGGAAATTACCAAGGTGACCGAGGTTATCACTGAAATTGCTGAACAGACAAATCTTCTGGCCCTTAATGCCACCATTGAAGCTGCCAGGGCTGGAGAAGCAGGCAAAGGGTTTGCCGTTGTTGCAGAAGAAATTAAAAGCCTGGCAGGCCAGACCGCAAAGGCAACGTATGATATTAAAGAAAAAATTGGCGGAATCCAAAAGTCCACGGATGATACGGTTCAGGATGTCACAAAAATATCCGGAGTGATTTCAGATGTCAATGAAATTGTTATCACCATTGCCGCAGCCATAGAAGAGCAGTCTGCAAGTGCTACGGAAGTGGCACAAAATATTGAACAGGCCTCAATAGGGATTGGTGAAGTGAGTGAAAACGTTGCACAGAGTTCCCAGGTATCCTCGGAAATTGCAAAAGACATCTCAGGGGTTAATTTAGTGGCAGAAGATATGTCCAAAAGAAGCACGCAAATGAATCAAAGTGCCGTGGATCTGTCAGGTTTGTCCTCAAAATTAAGGGACATGATCAGTGTTTTCAGGGTTTCCGTAAAAGAGGTTCAAGATGATGAGAGATCAGATATAGCTGAAAAAAAATATTCCTGATTTGATGCCCTGGGGTCCAAAGCTGATTCTTGGAATAGAAGAAATCGATGGCCAGCATAAAAAGCTGGTGTCTCTAATCAATCAGCTTCACAAAGCCATGAAATTGAAAAAAGGCAGTCAAAATTCAGGGAAGATTTTAAACAGCCTGGCTGATTATACTGTTTATCATTTTGGTTATGAAGAGGACCTTTTTGAAAAATATTCCTACCCTGGGACAGCAGAACATATAAAAATCTAGTGGCCCAGGTTGTGGACTTTAAAACCCAGTTTGATGAAGGGAAAGCGTCTTTAACTATGGATTTAATGAACTTTTTGACGGACTGGCTTAAAAATCATATCATGAAAACAGATAGAGAATATTTAGCCTTTTTAAAAGAGAAAATGCAGGATGTTTCAGGTTGAAAATGATCCTGGAATACCACCCTCTTCACTATATATCTAAGCTTTTGAGTATGAGGTCAACAATCTCTTTGATCGAGGTCGGGTCTGTTTCCAAAAGGCCCTGGAGGATGAAGCCATCCACCACAGCCACCAGAAATTTTGATTTGGCCGGGATTTTGGTTTGAAGGCCAGGCATTTTTGCATAGGCTTCATCCACCAGGCCAAACCATTGGGAATAGGTTTGCTGGAATCGTGATTTTAAGGAATCATTGCCGGAAATAGCTTCCCGGATAAGATAGAGATGGAGGCGGCTCCGGGCTTCCGAGGTGAGCAGCGTGTCAAAAAAGGCTGTGAGCAGGCTTTCCCAGGACAGGGCCCTGTCCCCATCAATCATGGAGAACAGGGCCCCGGTCATCCGTTCCATGTGCAGATCGGCAATATCAAAGATCAGTTCATTTTTGCTGGCATAATAATAATAAAGGGTGCCCTTGCTCAGGCCCGAGGCTTTGGAAATTTGGGCGAGGCTTGTTTTGTCCACTCCTTTTTCGCCGATCATGGCCATGGCCGCCTCAATAATTTTCTGACGATTATCCTCGCCCGAGCCTTTATTTGTTTTTGCCATTTAATTTTCCTGTTTAACAGGTTTTTTTGGCCGGGCCAACCGGGGGCCCATGGTGATGGCCTCCACAGGGCAGTCCGCCGCACAGAATCCACATCCCATACAGACCGATTTATCCGGCAAAAATGGGAAAATATGGCTGCTGCCCACTTTTTGCATATTGGCATCC
>DAOWDR010000623.1 GCA_030638935.1 Desulfobacteraceae bacterium
CCTTTGCAATCCACTGGGACTGCTCCCACAGAGTTTCCCCGGGCGGTGGTGCCACGCCCCCCACAATGACATCTCCGACTTCCCCTTCAGCATGTCAGCTTACCGTATAAATTATTTTTGATGTGCGCATGACGTCCGGCCTTTCTCCTATATTTTTTGTTTCAATTTTAATATCAGATCTTTGTTACCAGAAAAATGGACCATGTTTTTTCAAAGCTCTTTTTCCAGGACACCAGGGTTCACCGCATAGGGCAGGGTTCCGGTTTTGTAAAATTCAATGATATTTTCTGCTGCCATTCTGGACATGCCGTTTCTGGCCTCCATGGTTCCGGATCCAACATGGGGAAGTACACAGACGGTTTCCATGGATAAAAGCGGGTTATTCTTTGCCATGGGCTCCGGGTCTGTCACATCAAGACCGGCGCCCCAGATTTGTTTTGAAGAAAGGGCTTCAATCAAATCTGTTTCATTGTGAATGGCTCCCCGGGCAGTATTGATAAAAATGGCATTGGGTTTCATTTGTTTAAAGATTTCCCAGTTAAAAAGCCCCTGGGTTTCACGGCTTAACACAGAATGGACCGACAGGACATCGCTTCTGGCCAAAAGGTCCTCAAAATCGACCCAGGAAGCATTCAGATCTTTTTCCCCAACCGGGTTTGGTTGTCGGTTATGATAAATAATTTCCATGCCATAGGCATTTTTGCAAAGCTTCGCCATTTTCATGCCGATCCGTCCCAGGCCGAAAATTCCCAGGGTTTTTCCCCTAAGTTCCATGCCAAGATTTCCCCTGGGTTTAAAATATCCCCATTCCCCCTTTAAAATAGTTTTGTGGAGAAAAAACATCTTTCTTGCCGTGGCAATCATGAGGCCAAAGGCAATATCTGCGGTTGCCTCACTCATAACATCCGGTGTAAACCCAATGGGAATCTTAAGACGGGTGGCTTCCGCCACATTAATATTGTCATAACCAACCGCAAATTGGGAAATGATCTTAAGATGGCTGCATTTTTCAAGGAATTCTTTGGTAATCATATCACTTAAGGTGCACAGCAGGGCCTGGTGTTTCATTGAAAAATCAATGAGTTCTGACAAAGACATGGGCCTGTCCTTTGACCAAATGGTCAATTTAAACCCTGCTTGTTCCAGTAGTTTTATCCCAATGTCTGGAAATTGTCGGGATACCAGCACTTTTTTAGGTTCACCCATGGCGATTCTCCCTTTAAAAAATATCTGATTATTTCTTATAGAATTATTACCTGAGATATTTTTTAATGTCCATAAGCGTTTTCCAGGGGAGATATTCTTAATAACTTTTGACGCTTTTTGTTGAATCAAGTACATTGCTTTTATTTGCTGCAAAAGAGTGGAAAATTGTCAGAAAGCCAAAAATTTAGGAGAATGCCGTGTCAATTAACGAACAGACCGTATGGTCCATTATCCGTGTGGACCAATGAAACCAATGGATAAAATTTATATTGCAGCCAGGGGAAAGGGATGGATTTGTGTTGAAAAGCCTGCTGGTATCAGTGTGCACAATGATCCGGGCAAGGATATCTTGTCTATGGCAGCACAGTTTTTGTCAGACAAGACTCCAACCCAAGATTTGCTCCAGCCAGTCCATCGCCTGGATAAGGAGACCAGCGGCCTGTTGCTGCTGGCCACTGAACCGGACGCCCTGACCCGTTTGTCAGCACTGTTTGCCCGGGGTGAGGTTAAAAAAAAATATCTGGCCCTGGTCCATGGAAATTTTGATATACAGCAAAGGGAGGAGCGCCTCTGGGATAACCCTCTGTCAAAGGAGGCCGGGGGCAGAAACAACCCGGCAGGCAAGGGGAAAAAAATTGAGGCCATGACCCAATATAAGGTGCTTGAGCAAAGTGTTCACTATACCCTTCTGGAAATTGGACTTTTAACCGGGCGTAAGCACCAGATACGGCGCCATGCAAAGCTTGCCGGTCATCCGGTCACAGGGGACAGCCGATACGGGTCCCAACGGTCCATCCAGTTTTTAAGGGAAAAATGCAACTACCACCGCCTGGGTCTCCATGCTTTCCAGCTTACGTTCCAGGACCAGAATCAGTCAAGGGTCATCATCAGGTCGGCCATGATTCCTTTGGAAATGAATACCCTGTTAAAACAAGATTTGTGATACCCTTGGGTCATGGGAAGGGTCTAAGAATCGGCCATAATTTTCACATTGACCCGCCGGGTTCTCGGACCGTCAAATTCGCAGAAAAATATCCCCTGCCAGGTGCCCAGGACCAGGGAGCCCTTTTCAAGGGGAATCAATTCCGAGGGTCCAAAGAGGCTGACTTTGATGTGGGCAGCGGAATTGCCTTCCATGTGCTTGAAATGGTCATCCCAGGGGATAAGCCTGTTGATGGTATTTAAGATATCAATTTCAACGGCAGGATCGGCATTCTCGTTGATGGTAATCGCTCCCGTGGTGTGCATGGAGCAGACATGGACCAGGCCGTTTTGGATCTTGGACTCTTCAACCACTTGCCGCACCTGGGCTGTGATATCGACCATCTGGGTTCTTGCGTTGGTTTTAACACAAATCTGCATAACCACCTCCTATATAAATATTTAGAGGATTGTACCACCATCTTCATGGGAGTGCTGTCAGCCGGGAACTTAGGGTTCACCGGCTGACAGTTGACCTTTGGCTATTTATTCTTTTACAAGATCCAGGGCATTTTTCACTATATTTTCAGTGGAAAATCCATACTCTTTGAGCACGGTTCCTCCGGGTGCTGAGGCACCGAATTTATCAATACCAATGATCTTGCCGTTCATTCCCACATACTTGTGCCATCCCATGCTGATTCCTGCTTCAACAGCAAGTCTTTTTGTCACATTGGAAGGCAGAATTCTTTCCTGGTAGGGGGCTGGAGATTTTTCAAACATCTCCCAGGAAGGCATGGAGACAACAGAGGCTGTAATCTTGTGTTCTTTTTCAAGAATCAGGGCTGCTTCCACACAGATATGCACCTCAGACCCTGATGCCAGGAGCAGCAGGTCCGCCTTTTTGCCCGCATCTTTGACTGTGTAGGCACCATGGTGGAACTCTCCATCCCTTTGGGACACATCCAGAGTGGGCAGCTTTTGACGGCTCAGGATCAGGGCTGTGGGAGAATTTACAGTTGTCAGGGCCTGTTTCCAGGCAAAGGCTGTTTCATTGGCATCAGCCGGCCGGATTACGGTAAGGCCGGGAATGGCTCGCAGGGATGCCAGGTGTTCCACTGGCTGGTGGGTGGGACCATCTTCCCCCACGGCAACCGAGTCATGGGTAAACACATAGATAATGGGCAGTTTCATCAGGCTTGCCACCCGGACGGCCCCCCGCATATAGTCGGCAAAGACCAGGAAGGTTCCTCCATAGGGACGGATTCCCGAGTGGAGGTACATGCCGGACATAATGGCAGCCATGGCATGCTCCCTGACACCAAACCGGATATTTCTACCCTCCCAGGCATCTTTCTGGAACACAGAGGCATTGTCCAAATAGGTTTTGTTGGATGGTGCCAGGTCGGCTGATCCGCCCATTAGTGCGGGCAGGTTATCGGCAATGGCATTCAGCACCTTTCCCGATGCTGCCCGGGTTGCCACTGGCCCGTCTTCAACCTTAAAAACCGGAATGTTTGAATCCCAGCCCTGGGTCAAAAACCCGGAGATCGCATCCACAAAAAGGGCTGCCTGATCGGGATATTCACTTTTATATCCGTTAAAAATTGCCTGCCAGGAATCTTCAAACCCTTCCCCAAAGATCAGGGCTTTTCTGCAATCTTCCAACACCTCGTCCGGCACATGAAATGTTTTGTCCGAAGGCACCCCGTAAAACTCTTTGACCAAACGAATTTCCTCTTCCCCCAAGGGCGAACCGTGGGCATCCGAGGAATCCTGTTTGTTTGGGCTGCCATAGGCGATATGGGTTGCAACCTTGACCAGAGTGGGCCGTGCCACGGCATCCTTACCCGCCTGGATGGCCTTTTGAATTTCCTCCAGATCATTGCCGTCGGCAACTTCGACCACATGCCAGTTCATGGCCTCAAACTTTGCCTTTACATTTTCCGTAACGGCAATATCGGTACGGCCTTCAATGGTGATGGAGTTGTCATCGTAAATCAGGATCATTTTTCCAAGACCCAGGTGGCCTGCAAGGGAGACAGCTTCCATGGCCACACCTTCCATGAGGTCCCCATCACCGCACATGGCATAGGTGTGGTGGTTTATTAACTCTCCGTCTTCCATATTAAACCTTGCTGCCAAATGACGTTCGGCAATGGCCATGCCGATGGCATTGGCAACCCCCTGGCCCAGGGGGCCTGTGGTGGTTTCAACTCCGGGGGTGTCTCCGTACTCGGGGTGGCCTGGTGTTCTGGATCCCCATTGTCTAAAGTCTTTCAGGTCATCCAGCTTCAGCCCATACCCGAATAAATACAGTAGGCTGTAAAGCAGGGAAGATGCGTGGCCCCCGGACAGGACAAAGCGATCCCTGTCAATCCAGGCCGGATTTTTTGGGCTATGCTTCAAAAAGCGTTTGAACAGCACGTAGGCCACTGGTGCAAGCCCCATGGGCGCACCGGGATGACCTGAATTTGCTTTTTGAACAGCGTCCATGCAAAGGGTACGAATGGTGTTGACGGTTAATTGGTCAATTTTTTCTCTGGCATCTGCCATCTTAATATTCTCCTGTAATTTAATTTGGTGTTACAAGGCTCTCATGGATTCGTGTTTTAATTTTATATTTCCTTTGAGTGCCTGTGATATCAATTCAAGTGTTTTTTCTTTATCCCTGGGCAACCTGGCCCGGATGGGCAAATAGTTGGATGCATGGTTTGCATGGAAAAGCCCGTCGGTCAGATGGGTGGCAGCAATCATTCCCCCCAGCTCGGCCAGCATTTCTTCCGGGTTGATGAGCACAAATTCGCCCTGTTCATATTGATCGTTAAGTTCGGTTCCGGGAATGAGCATCAGGCTCAATGCCCCGACAAAGTCAGGATCTATGGCCGACAACACCCTTCCGGTTTCCCGGGCATGGATCATGGATCGCTCCCTTCCTCCCAGCCCCACCAGGACGGTAACCGATAATTTGATCCCGGACTCTTTGACCCGTTTGCCCATTTTGATCATTTTTTCGGCATTGGCCCCCTTGCAAATATCCTTAAGCACTA
>DAOWDR010000205.1 GCA_030638935.1 Desulfobacteraceae bacterium
AAATACACACAACACTTGAAAACAAAGGGGACTTCCCCCTTTGGCAGACCTGTTCTATTCACAATCATTCACATAATTTACCTTGACATACCCCAAAAAGTGGGGGTAGTTCTGGGGGTACATCGGCTTTCTATAAAAATGATACCCCCAATTTTGAAAGGACTTGCCATGGGCAAATTAACCGCACAACAAATTAAAAATCTTACCCCATCCCCAAAAAGAAAAAAGTTATTCGACGGTGAAGGATTGTATCTGCTCCTAAATAATTCCGGCAAATACTGGCGTTACAAATATAGATTTAATAAACAAGAGAAAACGTTGGCCCTTGGTGCATACCCATCTGTTTCCTTGAAGGAAGCCAGAGAAACCCACCAGGAAGCAAGGAAACAATTAAGTAGGGGTATCGATCCTGGCCTTTTAAAAAAGACCCTCAAAGAATCAAAATATCAGATATCAAAAAACACCTTTGGTGAACTTGCGTGGGAATGGTTCTCAAGGCAGGAGTGGGCTGACAGCCATAGAAAAAAACAAAAAGGCCGTCTTAACAATGATGTCATCCCTTACCTGGGGAACCGGCCAGCAAAAGAAATCACGGCAAAAGAAATGCTGGAGGTTTGCAGGCGAATGGAAAGCCGTGGGGTTATCGAAGGTGCTCACAGAGTTAAAACCATATGTTCTCAAATATTTCGGTATGGCATTGCCAAGGGTGATATTGAAAGTGACCCTTGTCGAGATTTAAGGAACGCACTTACATCATACACCCCGAGTCATATGGCTGCTATCACAAATCCCATAGAGGTTGCTGGACTTATGAGGGCAATAGACGGGTATAAAGGTAGCGACGTTACCAGGGCAGCATTAAGGTTGGCTCCCTTGGTATTTGTCCGGCCAGGAGAATTACGTCATGCCGAATGGTTAGAATTCGACCTGACCGAATCTATGTGGCGTATCTCCGCCGAAAAAATGAAAATGAAACGGTTACACATGGTCCCGCTCTCAAAGCAAGCTTTATCTATTATAAAGGAAGTGGAACCAATAACCGGACATGGAAAATATGTATTCCCCTCTATCCGGACATCAGCAAGACCAATGAGCGAAAATACAATCAATGCCGCCCTAAGAAGAATGGGATATACAAAAGAAGAAATCACCGGGCATGGCTTTAGGGGTACAGCGTCGACTCTGCTGCATGAAGCAGGGTGGGATTCGAATATCATAGAAACCCAATTGGCCCATAAGGATGAAAATCCGGTAAGAGGGGCATACAATCACGCTCTGTATCTCCCCCAAAGAATTGAAATGATGCAGACATGGGCTGATTATTTAGATGAATTAAAAACTAAAAACACCCAGAAACTGAAACAACCCTGATAAGGGATGCGTTGACGGGGAAGGAGCTGGATAATGGGATTGAGAAAACACCAAGCAGAGATGAACCAGGTAATAGACGGAATTATTTCCGGTTCCCCCAAATTTAAAGAGATCAAAGAAATTGTCCTTTCTGTTGTGGCCGGAGGCGGCAAAGGATCTGTCCCTGTTAATGCTGGCAAATTAATTTTAGCAGGCAGGGCCGATTCTATTTGTTGCGTAGTCCCCAGGCAATCTCTCCAACAACAATGTGAAGAAGTCTTTATGGATAAATTTTTTAAAAAAATGTTTGGAGTCAACCTTACCGTCCGAGCCTCCACAAATGAGTTTGACCCTTGCCGAGGACAGAATGGATTTGTGACCACATATCAAGCTCTGGGACATGATAAAAAAAATATTGTACTGGACACGATCCGGCGCAGGCGGTTTATTGTTATCCTAGATGAATTTCACCATGTAGAAGAGGACAGCCCCTGGCATGAGGCTGTGGAAGAGATTATTAATGCCGCCACCTTTGTAATAAAAATGTCTGGGACATTATCCCGGGCAAATAAGAAAAAGATTGCCTGTATGAAATATAAAAACGGGTATGTGGACCTGGCCGGAGATAAGCACACCCATGTCATCCGATACTCCAGGACCGATGCTCTCCAGGAACAGGCTATCCTCCCAATTGATTTCCATCTGCATGATGGGGAATTTCAATGGAGGGAGCATACCGGACAAGAAAGACAGGTCGATAGTTTTGCAGACGTCCAGCCAAAAGACCGGTCCAGTGCCTTATATACTGCCTTGCAAACCGAATTTTCCGAGCAGCTTATTGATGCAACCCTGGCCCATTGGTTAAAATATCGGGAAGATAAACCCCAGGCCAAATGCCTTTTTGTCACGGCCAGGATTGAAGACGCCAGGCGGTGTATGGACTATCTTGAAAGTCTGGAGATCCCATCCCTATTAGCAACCAGCCACACGCCCAAGGAGTGCACCCAAAATATAAACCTCTTTAAAACCAGAGCCCCTGCCCTGGTCACAATTGCTGTAGCCTATGAAGGATTGGATGTCCCAGCGGTTTCCCATGTCTGCGTATTAACCCGGATCAGATCCAAGGAATGGATGGAACAATGCGTATCCAGAGCAACCAGGGTTCACAAATCAAGTGGTTCATACCGAAGTCAGGCTGCCCATGTTTTTGCTCCCAAAGATCCAGCGTTTCTTGAATTTGTTACGGCCATAGAAAAAGAACAGGTCACCAGGGCGCAGGCACCGAAAGAGGAAGAGGAACAGCTTGAACTCTTTCCTTTGCCGGAAGACACAGCGTGTTCCGAGGGTACTGGCCCCAATGGCCCGTGCGTCCCTCTTAAATCGCAAATTTTGGAGCTT
>DAOWDR010000675.1 GCA_030638935.1 Desulfobacteraceae bacterium
CTTTCCAGGTAGAAACATCCTTTTCAAGGACAATAAAGGTGGTAATCGTCCGTAAACGGCAAAGATCTTTTTCCATTAGTTCTGGGGTCATTTTCCAGGGGTTCCTTATCTCTCTCATTCTGAGTCTGTCAAGGTTTAATGATGGTGGAAATTTGGTTTAATGGGTGATTTTTTTTCTTAGGGCCTTTAGGTTCCCGTGTTTTGTCTTTGAGTCCATGCGTTTTTGTTTTGATGATCTGGAGGGCCTACTGGGTCTTCGCTTCCGGGTTTCCTTTACAGCCCCCCTTATCAATTGTGCCAGCCGGTTCAACCCATCTTCTCTGTTCTTTTCCTGGCTTCGAAAGGTCTGGGCCTTGATCACCACCACCCCGTCCTTGGTGATCCGGCTGTCCTTTAAGGCCAGAAGCTTTTCTTTATAGACTTCCGGCAAATCCGATGCCGGAATGTCAAACCGCAGGTGAATTGCAGAGGAGACTTTGTTGACATTCTGCCCGCCCGGGCCCTGGGCTCGGATGGCCTGGAACTCAATGTTCTTCTCAGAAATGCTCACCTGGTTCGAAATTTTTAACATGATGCCTTCCGTTTTTTATCTTCTCAAGCGTAGAGGTTAACCATGTTTCCTGACCATGTCAATGTGGGGGATACCGTCTTCATCATATATTTCTGATGCGGCTTCAAATCCATGGGACCGATAAAAGGCTATCAAATATTCCTGGGCACCAATCTGGATAGGAATACCCGGCCAGTTCACCCGGGCCAGCTCAACAGCCTTTTCAATCAAGTCATGGCTCAGTCCCCTGCCCCGAAATGACTTGGCCGTCACCACCCGACCGAAACTGACCCCTGGATAACTGACCCCGGGGGCTATAACCCTGAGATAACCAGCCAGGTTACCGCCTGACATGCGGACTGACACATGGAGGGTCTGGGCATGGGTATCCTTTCCATCCAGCTCGGGATAGGGGCAGGCCTGTTCAACCACAAAGACATCCACCCGAAGCCGAAGCAACTCATAGAGCTCTTCGGCGGTCAATTGGTTAAATTTTTTGATCTCCCATTGAATTGGCTCCATACCACCCTACCCAAACATGACAAAGGTTATAAACAAAACAGCCATTTGGAATCTAATAACAAATACTCTGTTAATATACAATGGGCGAGGAATCCTCAAACAGGGTGATCCCAGGTAAACCAAGGGTTGAAAACCAAAAAATGCAAATAATGGAGAAGCTATACCGGTCGAAATGGAATACAGAGACCTCTTCAAATCTAATGGCAGATATAAGTCACAGATCTATGGATTTCAGACACTTTCAACAGGTGCCGGCAGCAGAGGGGGTGAGGTTCTTCGCTCATTCTCACCGGACATCCTGTCCGGCTCCGAGGTGAATGGCGCCTGGCCCCGTCCGTGGGGCACACTGCCATTCAAATCCGCTGCAAACCTCACCCCCTCCACTGCCTCTGCCTTGGCAAATATAACTGCATAAAATTATTTTTCCGCTATTGTGGGGAAGGCATTAATGGCTCCTATAATTTAAGATATTTCCCCAAGTTTATTCTTGCTTCCGGGAACAAAAAAATTCGGGGTACTACCTATTTGTATTGGATATTTTTGAAAAAAACTGGACTAACAGGGAAAGTGTTGGGGTGACCCATGACTCCAGAAAAGCCAGGATTATAGCCAGAATACTCCTAATATTCTGTGATTTTAAAAATCTTAAGAAATGCTTTATATAACCATTATTCTTTTTGCTGTTTCTCTTTGTTCATTTCCATATACCAATCTTCTTTGCCGTAAAGTTCATCTGAACATTTAGGGCACATACCATGACTGAACTCTGCTTCAGAATGAGTTTGAATATATCCTTCCAGATTATTCCAATATCCTTTATCATCCCGAATTTTTTTACAATTAGCACAAATCGGAAGCAAACCGCTTAATGTTTTAACATTCACAAGTGCTTCCTTTAGTTCGTTGATCAATTTTTCTCGTTCTTTCTCTGCCTGCTTACGCTCGGTGATATCATGGAACACACAATAAGTTCTATTGACATTGCCATCATCTTTGTATCCAACAGAACCATTCAATGAAACATATAAAAATTGTCCATCTTTGTGTGTTAACTGAAATTGCACAGCGTTAACCCTGCCACGCTGTTTGAGTTTGGGAAAGTTTTCGTCAAAATCTTGTTGCGATTCAGGATGCAGGAATTTCGTGTAATGTTTACCTATCACTTCCTCCCTTTGGTAGCCGAGGAATGTCAACCAAGTGGGGTTCACATCAAGAATATAACCATCTTCATCAAGAGACTGGTAGGGCAACGGGTTATTATTATAAAGGCCCCTGTATCTTTCCTCACTCTTGGTGAGTTTTCCTTCGGCAATGGTTCGTGCAACAATCTCTCTGGCAAGTTTCTTATTCCACCACAGAATAATGGCAATGATGACAAGTAGAATGCTACTGATCCCGACAACCCATTTCACAATATCTAAAATATGAATACCGTATTCATAGCGGATCGGTGCAGACCATTGACTTCGCAGTGTCGCATGCTCAACGGGAGTTAAGGTAGTCAGGGCCTTGTTGATAATTTGGGCCAGTTCCGGCCAGTCACTACGCACGGCCATAGACAGATTTTGAGGATCAAATCCCGTCGGAGCAGCCACCTTGGTATTATTCCAGCTATTGGACTGTATATAAAAGGATCCGACAGTGAGGTTCCCAACATATGCATCAGACTCTCCAGTCACTAAGGAGCGAAGAGCATCTTCTTCGGTATCTTTAAGTAACAGATTCAGGTCGGGATATTTTTCTACAAGTAGATTATGAACGACGACTTTATTCTGTACTGCTACAATTTTGCCACTCAAATCTTGTAGTGAATTGATAAAGTCACTGTCCTTGCGGGTAAATATGACTGAAGGAAAAGAAAGGTAGACATCAGTAAAAGTCAAATACTTCCTGCGTTCCTCGGTTGACATCGCACCGAGCAGAAGATCAACTCCTTTGTGGTCTCGTATCTTATTGAGCGTATCTGCCCAGTGAATCTCCTTTCGATACTCAATCTGGATACCTATCTTCTCAGCAATAGCATTTAAATAATCAACCGCTATGCCTGATGGTTTTTTGTTGAATAACTGTATTGGAGCATAATCTCCTACCCGGACATGCACCACATGATTTTGAGATAGCCAGTCTTGTTCGGCTTTCGAAAAATGCAGCTTGCCAGAGTTACTGTTTACAATGGTCAGGGGGGAAAGAGAATTCGAAGGAGTGGCTGATTCATAGGATAGAGCTGGTCCTGCAAACATGCTTCTGAGGATGCCAAGAGAAAGGATAATCAGTAGCGTTAAATTTGATTTGTGCAAAACTTAAACCTCCTGTCCAGTATACATGTTTATACACTCGACAATAACACATGAGGTTGATAGAATATAGTAATAAAGTCATCATTTCACACCTTACATATCCAGTGGATGTTGTGGTCATTTAGAGAGAA
>DAOWDR010000583.1 GCA_030638935.1 Desulfobacteraceae bacterium
ATTGTTAAAAAACACAATGGCTTCATCAAAACATATAGTAAGTTCGGCCATGGTTCCACATTCCAAGTGTTCTGGCCAATAATTGAAAAAGAAGATATTAATAATTTTTCAGAAGAAAAGAATACAGGTTTGCCCAAAGGGACTGAACAAATCATGCTCGTGGATGATGAAACCGATATCCTTGTAACAATCCGGGCAATCCTGGAAAGACAAGGTTATAAGGTAATAACTTTTAAAAATGGGTTATCAGCATTACAGGGCTTTACTAAAAATCCAGGCTTTTTTGATTTAATCATCACCGATATGACCATGCCCCAGATGGCCGGAGATGAACTTGCCACCAACCTTTTAAAAATCCGACAAGAAATTCCAATTGTTCTTTGCACCGGGTTCAGTGAAAACATGTCCGAGGAAAAGGCCAGATCCATGGGTATTAAGGGGTTTTTAATGAAACCCATTGGTATCAAGGACCTTTCCCAAAAGATACGGGAGGTGTTGGGTGAATCGCAACAAAAAAAATGATATGGGAATCAATAATTCCACTTAAATACGCCCAGCCCCAGGATATTCATGAGGATTGGGACCGAATAGATGATCCCAATGGTGATAAGTTTGGCTTTCATGGTTTTTCTGGTGATCACAAAGATGGCAGCACAGAAAAAATGAAAATAGCCAATGAGAAAAATCAGCCAGACGCCTGTAAAGGACCGTCCCCAAAAGGGATATTCCCAGACCAGGTGGCCGCCCAGGTTTAAAAAACATTCAATAAAGACACTGAAGGCCGAGTAGCCAATTGCCCAGAACCACATATCCGGGATGCCTAAAATTTTTGCGTTTTTGTCCCCATCCAGGGAGTGGTAATAGACAATGCCCAGGATGGAAAACATGAACATGATTTCAATATTCCAGCCCACCATGGTTCTAAGGGCCGTGTCCCCTGGGGCGGTCCAGAAGGCGGATCTGCCGGTGAAAACCATGACCCAGCTGTTCCAGGTCTCATTGAAAAAATCCACCCCAAAGATGGTAAGCCCTGCTAACACGGCGTTCCAGTTTTTGGTCTGCCGTGCTTCCTTGATTTCCCGGGTATAGATGTAAAAGGTGATGGACAGCAGGGGAATGACATACCATTTGAGCATGGAAAGGTCTCGCAGACTGTCCAGTGCCAGAATCGTTGCATCGGTCATGGTGGGGTCTCCTTTAGTTTAGTAGATCAGTTCAGTAAATTGGTTCAGTTGAATAAGTTTGTTGATAGTTCACCCGGTCAGAATATTATTTTTATTGGTTAACAGCCCCCGAAGATTTAAATCAAGGGCAGCTTTGAATAGTTTTTTTGAGGAACCCTGGTCTGCCTTTACATAGGTTTTGATTAAAAACATCATATAAACCGAGAAAAGATAGACTGTCACCTGGTCCACATCCATGGGATAAAATTTTTTTTGTTCCACTCCCTGTTCAAGGATATCCTTTAAAATTGCCATGGCTGCCTGGTTGGTCTTGGAAAACCGGTCCTCTTTTGGGGAGAGGGTGAAAATTTTCGGGTCATTCATAATGACCCGGCGCAAAGGAGCATTTTTTTCGATATAGGCCATGGCGCTAACAGCCATGATACTAAATTTATCAGCAGGATCTGTTTTTTTAGCAACGGCTTTTTTTACATGGTCTTTCCATTGGGTCAGGGCATGGTTGATGGTCTGCTCATAGAGCTGCTTTTTGTTTTTCACATAAAAATACAGATTGCCCTTGGTCATATCCAGCCTGTCTGCCACATCTTCCACCGTGGTTTTCTTGTACCCAAAATTGGCAAATAATTCCAGGGAGGCCTGGTAAAGAGCAGGATATTTTTTTGTTTTAATGGTCATATTATCATCTTTAAAAAATTGAATTATTTAATAATTTGTTCAGTTTTTTAATATCTCGAACTCCTAGGATTGTCAATGGTATTTATAAGATTGATTGACAAATTCATACAAATCGATAATAATTTCATCCTTTTAAAAGATAAACCCCTATTATTTGTAATAGAGGCAGACAGAGTTTTTACCGGAATTTAAGGATAAAAAATAGAGTGACCACCATTAGCACTGACCCCAATATGCCAAACCTAGAATCAGGCATAAGACCAGAGGAAAAATCAAGTATAAAGCCGGATATGAAAAATGAAGACAAACAGGAGATACTGACAGCCCTGGAAAAATGTATTCCTATCCTGGAAAAGGTTGCAGACCAATCTGAATTTTTAGCCCTTTTGCCTGAAGGCCAAAGGATTGCCTTGATCACGGCTGCAGGAAAAATTTCCCGGCCCGACAAAAAAGAGATTAAAAAACGTAATAGGGACAGAAAGCAGCAAAAGCGGCTGGCCATTGTGGAAAAAGAGAGGCGCCTTAGGGCCGGAACCGGTATCCGCAGGGCCAGGGAGGATGCTGTTTTCATCGCTCCCCAACAGATTTGCGGTCCTGAACCAGAGGTCGAAGAAACCACGCAGACTCTGGAAACGCCTCGAAACTGCTATGTGTGCAAGGCCGAATTTACAAAGCTCCATCATTTTTATGACACCATGTGCCCTGAATGTGCCCAGTTTAATTATCAGAAACGCTTCCAGACCGCTTCCTTAAAGGGGCAGGTGGCATTGATCACAGGCTCCCGGCTGAAGATCGGCTACCAGGCCACACTGATGATGCTTAAAGCCGGGGCCCGGGTGATCGCCACCACACGTTTCCCCAAGGATTCGGCCCTGCGGTTTTCCCGGGAACCTGATTTTTCCCATTGGGGCGCAAGGCTTCAGATTTACGGATTGGATCTTCGCCATACTCCCAGTGTGGAGCTTTTTTGCGATTATATCACAGGCACCTACCAGCGTTTGGATATTATCATCAACAATGCAGCCCAGACCGTCCGGCGGCCCCCTGGATTTTATGCCCACCTCATGGAAAATGAATCAAAAGATGCAGCCCAATTGCCAGGGGATGCCCAGAGCCTTTTGGGAGAGTATTCTAGCTGTATCTCCCAATTGGAATATCGTGATGCAGATAATCTCGGGGATGAAAAGGCCCTGCCAGTAACCTGGAACGGTACTGCCCCGGGTGTGGGATTGCGCATGTCTGCCCAATTGTCCCAGATTCCATATTCCTATGACCATTCCCTGGATGTGCCAACAGTTTTCCCCGCAGAGAAACTGGATGCCGACCTCCAGCAGGTGGACCTGAGAAAGACCAATTCATGGAGGCTGCGGCTGGGGGATATCCAGACTTCGGAAATGCTGGAAATTCAACTGGTCAATGCCGTGGCTCCCTTTGTTCTTTGTAATAGGCTGGCAGATCTGATGAAGCAGGACCATACAGGGCAAAAACATATGGTGAATGTCTCTGCAATGGAGGGTAAATTTTTGCGGTTTAAAAAAGGCAGCCGCCATCCCCATACCAATATGGCCAAGGCAGCCCTGAACATGCTCACCCATACCTCAGCCTCTGATCTGGCAAAATACGGGATTTTCATGAATGCCGTGGACACGGGCTGGGTCACGGACGAGGACCCTGCAATCCTGGCCAAACTCAAAGAGGACCGCCATGATTTTCAACCCCCTTTGGATATTGTGGACGGGGCAGCAAGGATATGTGATCCTTTTTTCCATGGCATCCTCACAGGAAAACACTGGTGCGGCAAATTTTTAAAGGATTATTTTCCCATTGACTGGTAGGAACCCGTCCCAAGGG
>DAOWDR010000349.1 GCA_030638935.1 Desulfobacteraceae bacterium
AAGCTGTTTCCAGTTTTTCCAGCATTTCTTCTGAAGCATGGCCTGATTTTATTATATCTAAAACTTTCCTTGAAAATTTTGCAACTAATATCAAATCGGCAAAGGCTGTTTCCAGAAAACTCAAATTATCCCGGACGTACTGTATAGGTGTATTTATTTCATGGGCAATGCCTGCGGCAAGCTGTCCTACGGATTCCATTTTCCGGGCCTGGTGCAGCTGATTTTCCGCTTTTTTTTTCTCCTCAAGGGCATTCCAATAATCGGTCACATCTCTCATGATTGCCATCTTTGATACCCTGCCAGCATCCTGTTGAATAGGCATATTAGCCACCTGGTATCTTCGATTATCCCTGGGACTGACAAAGTTGGTTTCCACGGACTTGCTGTCTTTTACTTTATCGAATACACACCATTCACATCTTTGGTCCAGGCCGTAGAGAGCAAGATGACAGATTTTACCAACGGCATTTCCCCGATTACGCTTTATCATTGCAGGGTTCATGTATTCCACAACACCTTCAAAAGATATAATATAAACAGGATCAATCATTGACTCCATCATAGATCGGTACTTTGTCTCACTTATTTTTAAATCATTTTTCAATTGGGAACTGACAAGGTGTGTTTTGACCCTGGCAATCAGTTCTCCTGTATGAACCGGTTTTTGAATAAAATCTATCGCACCTATCTCAAACCCTTTGACCTTGCTCTCAACATCTGAAGCAGCACTTAAAAATATAACAGGAATCTCTTTTAGGTTTTTATCGGCTTTCAGATGGCGACAAACTTCAAATCCATCCATTCCCGATGGCATATCAATATCCAGCAGGATGAGATCAGGCAAATAATTGCAAATGGCATCCAGCATCTCTTCGCCATTGAGAAATCCTACCGAAGAGATACCGGATGATTCCAATATGGCTTGAATCAATACCAGGACCGCCTGGTCATCATCCACAGTAAAAATTGTTTTCTCCATTGGAATCTCCTTTGCAAAAATCGCCTAAACCCGAAGGGGATTGCATCCGACCATGGATGGTAATGCTGAAGATCAGACTGGGCTTTTTTATTTCCGAATTTAGAGTAGTGCTTTACCCATTCGAATATAGAGGATAATCATACCCGTATCAATTAATTTCTGCACCTGGTCACATCAATGATAAATTTTAGGAATATTGAACAAGGGAGTTGGGTGCTTTTTCCGGCCGCTACCCATCAAACCTGTTTTTTTTGGGTTGACAATATTTTCACAACCTGTATTTTTATACTGACCAGTCAGTTTATGAATACAAAAAAAGGTTGCCCAATGGAACCCCTGACTTCCCAGACCCCGAAAAACAATGATCAATACCCCTTTGCCATTAAAAAATACCATGACACCGAAGAGGTGATGAAAGGCCTAAATAACTTGATCAACCTTCCCATCAGGGGGTTGAAAAAAAAAGCCCTGGAAAACTACCTGGCCTATTTTGACACCTGGTGTACAAAATCCAGAATAAAAATCGATGAGGCCAAAAAATTTATCCCGGGCGGGGCCCAGGCCCTTTTTAATGTCATTCCCGACCTCACCGTGCTGGGCAAAATCATTGCCGGGGGATACCCTTCGACCGGCGGCCTTGGCGGAAAGCAAGAATACATGGGATACCTGGCAGCAGGTATCCAGAGCGGCAAAAAAAAAGCATTGGTGGGCGGAACCATGGCAGCCAACCCCCTAAGTTCCGTTGCCGGATATCTTACCCTTTGCGAACTTGAAAAAACCAACGCACCGGTACTGGCTGGCCTTGCAGGTGATAGGCTGACCCAGGGCCTTAACCTATTGATCAAAAAATTAAATCTGCCCTTTGTGGCCTTTAACCAGGGGTCTATCTGCCATTTGGAGACCGTGGGAACCATGCTTTTTCACATCCCCTGGTCCCGGCCCTGGAAAATCCCGGGGACCATCAAAGAGATCCATGCACGCAAGCATGTCATGGAACAGATGGGAGCGGCTTATATGGCTGAAGGCATCGTAACCCTTGCAGGCAGCCGTTTATATACCAGTGCGGCAGACACAGATGACATTATAGATGATGCCCTGACCCGGTTTGAACGGGTGTTTCAAAATATTGAAGGGGTATGCGGCCCAAAAAAGGAGTATAAATAAATGGACAATCAAATAAACCATGAAACGGACAATGTAAAAGAAGCAAAACAGATGGTCTGCGAAGCCGGCCGCAAGCTTTTGGAAAGGGGCCTGGTTGAAGGGACCTGGGGCAATTGCAGCCTGCGAATTGATGAAAAAAAAATGGCCATCACCCCCAGTGGAAGGCGATACGAAGACATGGGCCCGGATGATATAGTGATAATGGATTATCACACCATGTCCGTGGAAGGCAATATCCGGCCCTCTTCTGAAAAAAAAATCCATGCCCAGATCTATAAAACCCGGAAAGAAATCCATGCCGTGATCCATACCCACCAGCCCAATGCATCCACGGTTGCAGCAGCCAGGAGGGATCTGCCCCCTATTTTAGATGACCAGGCACAAATATTGGGCCCCAGTGTCCGGTGTGCAGACTATGCCCTGCCCAATACAAAAAAAATCGTACGAACAACTGTAAAAGCCTTAAAAGGAAGATTTGCAGCACTTATGGCAAACCATGGAGCCATTACCGTGGGCCGGACCATTGAAGAAGCGGTTGTGGCGGCCCTTGTATTGGAAAAGGCCTGCAAAGCATTTATTGAGGCAGAATTTTTAGGGGGTGCCAAAAAAATTTCCGGTATAGAAGCCTGGGTCATGCATAAGGTCTATTTATTCATGTATTCCAAAAAAAAAGAAAACAATAAATGACAAACCTGTTGCACAATAGATTCCACCAGACCGCAAAGAAACTGCGACTATCGTGTATCAAAGGCTATGACTCGCACCCCCATCAACAAGAAGATTTATACCAGTAACATAACTTGATCGTTGAGAGCATAAAAAGGCCACCACATCTGCAAATTCCTGTGGTTCCCCAAATCTGTGAAGGGGTATCCTGCTGAGGGCCTCTTCTTTTTCCAATCTTGAAAAATAACGATCATTTTGTGGAGAATCAATCAACCCGGGAGATATGCAATTAACAAGGATATTGTCTAAAGCCAATTCCCTTGACAAGGTTTTTGAAAAACCAATGAGGCCGGATTTTACAACATTCGATGCAATTAACTCCTCGCCGGGTTCTTTCCCGGACAAGGCGGAAATATTAATAATTCTTCCCCATTTTTGTGCTTTCATAACAGGTGTGACCTGATTGGTGCAGAGAACGGCACTCATTATATTAACTTCAAATGTTTGCTGCCAGTTATTAGGACTTAAAGAGTCAAGACAGCCGCGGGTCGCCTGCCCGACATTGTTCACAAGTATGTGAACAGTATTCCATTCATCAATTACTCTCTTGATAAATAAAGTAACATCTTCTGCCTGGGTCATATCCCCGGCAAATGCCAATACTTTGGCTTGGGTTTCTTTTTTTATTTCCATTGCCGTCTGCTCAAGATCCTTTTGCCGACGCCCGCAAATAGCAACGCTTGCACCTTCTCTGGCAAGAGTCAGTGCAATCTCCTTCCCCAAGCCAGCGCTTGCCCCGGTTATAACAGCGATTTTATTTTTCAGCCCAAGATTCATTTTTTTAATACCCCCTCAACAACCTATATTTTGACTGGCATGTGATATAATATTTATTGGCTATCAAAGATATCGAGAACAGACAAGTTTTTTGACAATTGTTTCA
>DAOWDR010000019.1 GCA_030638935.1 Desulfobacteraceae bacterium
ATTTTTCAGGTATTATTTTTCCCCGTCCCCTGATGCCCCAACAGATAGCGAGGTCATTTACCTGCCCTATTGGCGGTTCAAAGGGGTGCGGTATGCCTGTCATTTTTCCGGGGTGAAACACAGGTTTCTGGACATATCATCTTTGGCAATGGAAGGTCCAGGCCATCTTCCTTTTTCCCTCGGGCTCAGGTCCCAGGCACTTCCCTTAAAACTTATCTCAAATGAAACCCGGGGCAAATTTATCCGGCCCGCAGAATTCAAATCAAGTATAAAGGCCTCGGACAGACGGGCCCGATCTGTAGGAAAAGACCTATCCCCTGTTTTCCGGGAAGATATCGGCGAAACCCTAAGTTTGATCTATTCCCCTTTTTATATTCACAAAAACCGCCTTTTTGACGGCATCCTGAACAAACCCCTCCAGGCAATTGCCACCGGCGATGTTGATATTATGTCCTTAAACCACTGCCGCCCGGAAAAGGAAACTATTTTTGTTTCAGGGCTTTGCCCAGACTGCGGCTGGGATTTAGAGGGCCATTTTGATTCCCTTGTACTGATCTGCAGGAATTGCCAGACCCTGTGGCGGGCAAGGGGTAATAAACTTGGAAAGATTAAGTACGGGTGTGCAAAACCTGCACACTCAAATGATGTCATGATCCCTTTCTGGAGAATAAAAGCTGGAATCTCCCCCATTGCCATGGCCTCCTATGCAGATCTGGTCCGGATGGGAAACCTTCCAAAAGTCGTCCAAAAGGAATGGGAAACCCAGAACCTGTATTTCTGGGCACCTGCATTCAAAATACGCCCTAAAATTTTTTTAAGACTAAACACCCAGCTTGCCATTGCCCAGCCTGATCCCCCCCTTGAAAAAAAAATAAGAAAAAATATCCATTTGCCGGTCAATCTGCCCTCATCGGAAGCTGTCCAGAGCATAAAAATCACCCTGGCCTCCCTGGTGCGGCCATTAAAGGACCATTTGCCCGACCTGTCAGAGGCAAGCATTGTACCGGAAAATATCAACCTTGTCTTTCTGCCCTTTGAGCCCAGGCACCATGAGTATTTCCACCAGGATCTCAATGTGGCCATCGGCAAAAATATCCTGGCACTTTCCGGCAATCTGTGATTGGAAAAATAAACCTTTACCCATAGTCAAAAAAAAGATAGGTTCTAAAAAATAAAAATTTAAAATAAATCAACCGATAATTGCGATTTTACAAAATCAGGGTGATGCGATTTTTGACTATATTGATACTTTAAGGTACAAATTGATTTGAACGATAGAGATATGACCCTAATGATAAAAAATTTTCTACCCCCGGCACCTTACTTTTCACCTGACTTACCACGGACAAAACAATTTTCCTCAATCCTGCCCATACTGACAATTTGTATACTCAGTTTGTCTTGTTTATTTTCCTGCGCAGATTCCTCTCCAAAAACCAGGATGGAGAAACGGGTATGCATTTACCTGGATCATCTGGAATCCTCTGCTGTGGAACTACAGCATGAGCTTGAAAAAATTGCGGGCATGAAAAGGCTCAACACACCAGCCAGGATGAAAAAGGCGATCACCCATATAGAACACAGTGAAAAGGTACTCGAGAGAGCCAACAAGGATATTTCCGCCTATATTGCCTTTATCAATAATAATTCCCAGGAAATGAAAAAGGAAAACCTTAACCACTATATGGATATCAGGGACCTTCTTAACCAATCGCTTTCTTTGAAGCGCCAGGCAATTGAAAAATACCTCCAGGAGATGAAAAAATGGTTGGAGTATTCTGCAAGTACTTTTAAACGGCTTGAGGCCAAAGATCAGGCTGCCAGATCCACCTATGACTGTTTACTGACCAATGTGAACCGAAGCCTGAAAAAATACAATACAGCCAATACTCAATACCATCAATTTGTAAAATCCTTTCTCACTAAAAATCCAGAAAAGGTAAAAAAATTTAAAAAACAATACAAGACCATGAAAAAAGAACTGGGCTGGACCTAACCTTAAGGTGTTTAGGATATTATTTCCGGGCTGAATAATTTTTTTAACAATTTATTGTACATCAATTCATTAAGGCCCCTTGCAGGCCCAAGCCATAGGCCACGCTGGTAAATGCATCGGCACTCCTGATTTTATCCTTTCCGATCCTGGTTTCAAATATTTGTCTTATCAGGGGGATATAGGATGATCCGCCGGTTAAAAAAACCACATCAATATCGGAACAGGTCAAAGATGCTGCGGCCAGGGTTGAATCAATACAGGCATTGAGTAAAGAGACCTTTTCGTTGATAAAGCCTTCAAATTCGTGCCGGGACAAAAGTTCATGAATGTTTATGCCGTAATCCTTAAAATTGATTATGGATTCCTTTTTATCGGACAATTCACATTTTGTCTTTTCAATGGATCGAAAAAGCAGATATCCGTAATTGGCCTGGATGAGATTTTCCAGGTTTTCCAATAATTTCTTATCTTTAAACTTTGCCCTGACCTTCAGCTCTTTAATATTGTCCAATGTTCTGGGCAAGCGGAGCTGGGGTATGAGGTGCCATTGCATCAACTTCCGGATAACAAGGGGGGACAGGCCGAAAAGGTTGTCGCTCCACATGGATTTTGCCTGTACATTTTTCCCATAATGGTCTGCCACTTTCTCCCGCATAATTTCAGAATCAAATACATCTCCGCCGATATAAACACCGCCCACGGAGAGAATGTCCCGGTCTCTTGCCGCCCTTCCTCCTCCATTATTTCCGGCTTTATAAATTGTAAAATCCGAACTGCCTGCGCCAAAGTCCCCCACCAATACTATCTGTTCTTTTCCGGGTTCAAGGCTATTTTCATAGGCCAGGGCTGCGGCAATGGGTTCCAGCTGAAAAGAGATGTTTTTGAACCCGGCTATTTGTGCCGCCCGGGTCAGGCGTTCCTGGGCAATCCGATCCCTGTTTCTGTCCTCTGAAAAAATAACCGGGCGCCCCAGGACCAAATCAGATACCTCTTGTTTGATTATCTCCTGGCCCCGTTGTTTCATGACCTTAAAAAATAAAGCAATCAATTCCTCAAGGGTATAAGATTTACCGTAAACATTTGTTTTTTCAAAGGCCAGATCCGGAAGAAAAGTTTTGATTGACTGCATATACCGGCCGTCGGCTTCATTTTCAATGTAGGCCTTTACCCCTTCATACCCGACATATGATTTTGTCCGGCCATTCTCCTTTAAAAAATAAAGAATTGATTTTAATGAATTGGATATGGGATTCTCACTGTCCACGTCCAGCATCCTTACCTTGCCGTCAATATTCACGGATAATGCTGAATTGGATGTTCCAAAATCAATACCAAATATGGCAGACATGATACCTTTCCCTCCGGTAAAATAGTATAATTTCTTTTCTTAGGATACGGTGTTTTGATTTAAAACGAAGGACGATACATGGGAAGCCATGTTTTGTAAAGAAAAATCTCCATCAAATTGTCATGGATAAGGGTTATTCTTCCCAATATTCCGGATAAAAAGGCTGGTCCCATTTTTGATATATCTTTTCCAGTTCCCCGGACCGGAACAGTCCTAGGATTTGCCCATCAAAAATGCGAATCAATTCCCTGGAGGTTTCTGAATTTGAAAAGGAAATATAGGCTTTTTCACTCCATAGGATCTCTTTGCGGTACAATCCCATGTCAATGGCATTCTGCTTAATATATTGTTCCAAATCAATCAGGGCCTCCAGATAGACATCAAACCGATCCAGATTTAATTGCCGCCAGGCATTTTCATGGCTATCAACTTCATGCCATTTGCTGAACCGAATATTACGAAGAGGCTCATAGGTGTGGTAATCATACCCCCTAAGCCAAACCGCCCGTTTAAGATCCATGGAATGGATACCCTGCCAGGATGGAATGGACACCCTTTTAAAAATCACGGCTGTATGTTCTACATACATAGGGTAATGGGGGATTAATTGATTTTCCCTTTGGGCATCTATCTGCCATACACAAAGCATGGCATCGGCATCTTTGGATGTTACCGTTGTCTGGCACCTTTTCCACGGGGCAAACAGATAGGCCACCTTAATGCCCATTGGATCATACACCCTGCGGATAATCTCAAAGAACAGACCTGTGCCGTCTTCATTGGTCTGCCCCTCCCATTGGGGTGTTATAATTTCTATCTTTGTAACAGAAGACACCGTCTCTGCCATGGCTTCCGGCCCATGGGCTGATGTCGAATTTTCCAAATTATTTCCAATTCCATCTTCACGGGAAGACACAAAAGGGATTTCCTCTCCTAAAAATGCAGAGGCCACCCTGTTTCTGGGAATAATGATTTCACCTGAGGCAGTGATCATTCGAACGTCTTCTTCGCCCAATTCCACAACATTGCCCCTAACATAATCGCCGTTGTTTAATATGATTTCATCTGCGCTGAGAGGTCCCAAAAAAAAACATAGGGTTACCAGAATAGCGGCTAAAAAAAATTTCATTTAATTTTTCTCCAGAACAAATATATAAATCCCGGCAGCTTTCCTTCTCCACCGGGATCAGTACGCAAATAATTTATTAAGGATCAAATATTAACATATTCAAACAATATTATGCAACGCTTGAATTACATATCCATAGAAACCCCGGAAAATATTCTCCGGGGTTTCTAATTCTATCTACATAAGATCTGCATAAAAATCATTGCCCTTGTCATCCACAATGATAAAGGCAGGAAATTTTTCAACCGTGATCATATAGACGGCTTCCATTCCCAGTTCTTCATACTCAACCAGCTCAACTTTTTTGATAAAATCCTTGCCCAGCCGGGCAGCAGGTCCTCCTGGAGAACCCAGGTAAAAGCCCCCATGGGCCTTACAGGCATCGGTCACCTGCCGGGTTCGGTTTCCCTTGGCCAGCATGATCATGGAACCGCCCTCCTTCTGGAAAACCGGCACATAGGGATCCATCCTGCCTGCAGTGGTGGGACCAAACGCTCCCGAGGCTTCCCCTTCCGGGGTCTTGGCTGGTCCGGCATAATAGATGATGTGATTTTTAATATAGTCGGGCAGCCCTTTGCCGGCCTCAAACCCTTCCATGAACTTGGCATGGGCAATATCCCTTGCCACAATGATCTTACCTGTCAAAGAGAGCCGGGTGGACACAGGGTATTTTGATAACTCAGCACGGATCTCCTCCATGGGCCTGTTCAAATTGATTTCAACAGCCGGAGTCATTTCAGGCTCTTTTTTCGGCAGATATTTGGAAGGATTCTCTTCCAGCTGCTCCAGAAAGATCCCCTTCCGGGTAATCTTCCCCTTGATCTGGCGATCGGCTGAACAGGATACCCCAAGACCTATGGGACAGGAGGCGCCGTGTCTGGGCAGCCGGATCACCCGGATATCCAGGGCAAAATGTTTACCCCCGAACTGAGCTCCCAGGCCCAGTTTCTGGGAACCTGCCAGCACTTTATCCTCAAGATCCGTATCCCTGAAAGCGTGTCCTGTCTCACTTCCCTTTGTGGGCAAAGTGTCCAGGTAACGGGCAGAGGCCAGTTTCACCGCTTTCAGATTCAATTCAGCCGAGGTGCCCCCGATGACAAAGGCTATATGGTAAGGCGGACAGGCTGCAGTACCAAGCCCTTTCATCTTTTCCAGCATGAAATCGATCAAAATTTCCTCGGAATTGAGGGTGGCCTTTGTCATCTGGAAAAGAACGGTTTTGTTGGCTGATCCGCCCCCCTTTGCCATGAACAAAAACTTGTACTCCTCCCCTTGAACCGCTGCAATATCAATCTGGGCAGGAAGATTTGATTTTGTGTTCATCTCCTTGTACATGGTAAGCGCTGCATTCTGGGAATACCGCAAATAATTTTGGGTATAGGCATCAAATACACCCTTTGAAAGTTCTTCGTCATCGTCGGACCAGGTCCAGACCTGCTGTCCCTTTTTTCCCATGACAATTGCAGTGCCGGTATCCTGGCACATGGGATATACTTTTTCAGATGCAATTGCTGCATTTTTTAACAATTCCAGGGCCACATACCGGTCATTGTCACTGCTTTCCGAGTCATCAATGATCCCTTTTAATTTTTCAAGGTGTTCCTTCCTGTAGAGGTGGGCCACATCCTTGAAGGCATTGGCAGCTAAAATATTTAAGGCCTGGGGCTCCACCATGAGCACCTCTTTTCCCTCAAACTCCCTGACCCTGATATGCTCCTTGGTCAGCAAACGATACTCGGTTGTATCCGGGCCCAAGGGGAACATTGTTTCATATTTAAACTTCGTCATTTTGTATCCTTTTACAGCCCTTATCTTACCTGGACCATTTTTCTTCTCAAATAGGCTATCTGGGTCTGGTGGGGCAGATCCTTGGGGCAATAATCCTCGCAACCCAGAAGGGTCATGCAGCCGAACACACCGTCATCATCTCCCATGATCTCATAAAATTCCTCATCTGTCCGTTTATCTCGTGGGTCCAGGGCATACCGGGCCAGTCTCATGAACCCGACGGCGGAAAGGAAATCCGGGCGCATCCTTTTGGTGGCACAGGCTGACACGCAGCAGCCGCATTCCACACACCGCTCCAGTTCATAGATCTCATCGGCAACATCCGGGTCCATGCGCTCTTCTAATTTTTCAAAATTAACTTCATCGGCATTGGTGTCATGTATCCAGGATTCCACGCGTTCGCTCATGGCCCTCATGAATTTACCAGTGTTAACGGACAGATCCCCTATGAGTTCAAATCCCGGCAAAGGCAAAAGCTTGAATTCACCGTCGGCAAACTTGGAGGTCAGGGTCCGGCAGGCAAGATCCGGCCTGCCGTTGACAACCATTCCGCAGGACCCGCAAATACCTGCCCTGCATACAAAATCAAATTGCAGGGAGGGATCCTGGTGTTCCCTGATATCGTTCAATGCAATAAAAATGGTCATCCCTGGGGCTTCCGTGACTTCATAGGTTACCATACGGGGCTTATCGCCCTGTTTGAAAGGATTGTACCGAAATATCTGAAACTTTAATATTCTTGCCTGGTCACTCATTATTTATACCCCCTGCCGATACGCTCATTTTTACCTTTAAATTTTTCCGGAATGGTTATTGGATTGAGAAGCTCCTGCATCTCATGCCTGTCTGCAGTGGGATTGGCCTTTTTGATCTCTTCAACCTGATCCACCCGTTTTGGGGTATCTGGATGGTGGACGGTATTGTCCACACCATAGCCACGGGAACCCGGCGGCATTTCCATTTTCATAATATCCAGGTCTTCATAGAAAATCTCAGGCAGATCAGCTGAATCATCCTTCCAGGTGGTAAGGGTTCTTTTTAACCAGTCCCTGTCATTTCTTTCAAGAAAATCTTCCCTGGCATGGGCACCCCGGCTTTCAGTTCTCAGCATGGCACCATAGGCCACACACTGGGCAAGCTTAATCATTTTGGGTACCCGGATTGCTTCCACAAGTTCCGGGTTGGAAGAAGAGATTCTATTGCGCAGGGCAATATTTTTTGCCCTCTGGTTCAATACCTTTAGCTCCTCAACTGCCTTTTCCAGATCTTCACCATTCCTGAAAATCCCAACCTTGTCCATCATGATTTTCTGCATCTCGGCTTTCAGCTCAAAGGGATTTTCACCATAATCCCTGACCAGAAGACTGGTAATCTTATTTTCCTCTTTTTTCATAAAATGCTGGATGGTACCAGTGGAAACCTTCAGGGAATTGGCAGCACAATAATCTGCCACATATTCGCCCACGATCATGCCGGCCACAACGGTTTCTGCGACTGAATTGCCGCCCAGACGGTTGAACCCGTGCAGATCCCAGCAAGCAGCTTCACCCGCAGAAAACAAGCCTTTCAGCGTGGGGCTTTCACCGGTTGCCTTGGTTCTGATCCCGCCCATGGAATAATGCTGGGTGGGTCGCACCGGAATATACTCTTCAACCGGATCAATGCCCAAAAAGTATTCGCAGATCTCTTTTACTTCCCTCAGGTTCTTTTCAATATGTTTACGGCCCAGCAAAGTAATATCCAGCCAGAGGTGATCTCCGTAACGGGAGGGAACCCCTTTTCCCTTTCTCATGTGCTCGGTCATGCGGCGGGAGACAACATCCCTGGATGCCAGCTCTTTCTTGCCCGGCTCATAGTCGGGCATGAACCTGTAGCCGTCCTTGTCCAGGAGCAAACCACCGTCGCCCCTGCACCCTTCCGTGGTCAGAATACCAACGGGCACAATGGCCGTGGGGTGAAACTGAACAGCTTCCATGTTTCCCAGGGTGGCCACACCGGTCTCAAGGGCAATGGCATTACCAATCCCTTCTGAAATAACAGCGTTGGTGGACACGGAATAAAGACGCCCGTACCCGCCGGTGGCGATGGTTGTAGCCTTGGCAACATAGGCAATGAGTTCCCCTGTAATCAAGTCCCTTACAATGGCCCCGTGGCAAACACCATCTTCATGGATCAAGGAGATGGCTTCTTTTCTTTCATGGACCTGGATACCCATCTGGATAGCCTTATTGTCCATGGCATAGAGCATGGTATGACCGGCACCGTCTGAAGTATAACAGGTTCTCCATTTTTTGGTTCCCCCGAAATCCCTGGCCGTTATCAGGCCGTGGGCTTCGTGTTTTTCCGTAATGGTAACCTTTTCACCATTGATGACAACTTCCCGGTCACCCCCCCTGACCCTGGACCAGGGAACCCCCCAGGCAGTAAGCTGACGTATGCCTTTGGGCGCAGTGTTAACAAACATCCTGGCAACATCCTGGTCGCATCCCCAGTCGCTTCCCTTTACCGTATCTCCAAAATGGACATCTTCATCATCCCCATCCCCTTTGACGCATGCACCAAGACTTGCCTGCATTCCCCCCTGGGCTGCGGCGGAGTGAGATCTTTTTGCAGGAATCAAGGATAGAACAATGGTATCATATCCCCTCTGGGTGGCAGCAATGGCAACTCTAAGCCCGGCAAGACCTCCGCCAATAACAAGTGAATCCGTATATATGACTTTCATTTAAATTTCCTTATCTTAATGTTTTTCTTCCACTGGTTTGTCATGGGCTGTATCTACCGAATGGGTCTCGTCTGCCGTCGGATGGGCCTCTTCAACTGCCGGTTCTTCCGCCACTGGGTGGGCCTCTTCAACCGCCGGTTCTTCCACAGTTGGATGGCCCGTTGCATCTTCTTCGGCAACCGGATGGGCTTCCTCAACGGCCGGAGCATCGGCGACCGGATGAACGTCAGCGGCCGGATGAACGTCAACGGCCGGAACGGCCTCTTCCGTCTGAAGCGTTTCATCGGCCACAGCATGGGTTTCATATCTTTCACCCACTCTGTCCCTGTGGTTGATACCAATCACAATAAACACAAGCAAAGCCAAGGCACCAACGGACAAAAAGAAAATGGTGAGTCTGTTTTTCATTAATTTAAGTTTTTTCCGGGATGCACGGGCGTCTTTCCCGCAAACCAGCCCCATTTCATACACAGACGGTAAATACCAATGGTGCCGTGGAGTTCCACACAAATAAGTAAAATCAGGTATAAGAACCACATATTGCTGGAAACCACCCGGTCTGCGGACAGATAGGGATC
>DAOWDR010000612.1 GCA_030638935.1 Desulfobacteraceae bacterium
AAGCAACTGGAACTAACAGCCCGAAAAATCGGCTTTAGCCGGGTGGCAGCCGGTCCCTTTGTCCGCAGTTCCTATAATGCCCAGGATCTTTTCAATGCCTAAATTTTTTCAATGCAATACAGTGTTGGTATTTAAATTCTAGCGGCATTTTTCCTTAAGGATTCCTGCAGTGCTGATCTCAACATAGGATGCACCGTGCTTGGCTCCAAAACTGCCTGCCAGTACAATGATCAGGGCCTCATCATCAAATTGTTTTTCATCAATGAGCCTGCAGATCGCTTTTTTAAGGGGCTCTGTTGTAGTGATATCCATGGAAATATAGTCTGCCACAACCCCATAAGAAAGGGAAAGCATCCGCACAACCCGCTGATCATAGACCTGGGCATAGATGGGATTATCCCCCCGATAGGCTGCCAATGCGAGTATTGAGGTGCCGGTGAGGGAATCCGCCACTATCCCCTTGGTATTAAGGCGCAGGGCAGCCTTGACCGCCGATTTGGCAAGGTAGGCCGTAACCTTGTTGTCCAGTGAATAGGGCACATCAACAAAACTGCTCCTTTTATCCTCCACCTCTTCGGCAATTTTTGCCATGGTTCTCACGGCAACTTCGGGATATTTGCCACTGGCGGTTTCCCCGGACAGCATCAGGGCATCGGTATGATCCAGACAGGCATTGGCCACATCAGAAACTTCAGCCCTTGTGGGCCTTGGAGAACTAATCATGGAATGGAGCATCTGGGTGGCCACAATCACAGGTCTTCGTCTTTCAATACAGGTTTTTACAATCTGTTTCTGGATCAAAGGAATCTGTTCCGTGGGAATTTCCACGGCAAGATCCCCCCGGGCAATCATGATCCCATAGGCATGGTCTAAAATTTCATCTAGGTTTTCCACGCCCTGGGCATTCTCAATTTTGGCAATGATTTTAATGGGAGATTTTTTCTTATTCAGGATATTCTGGACTGCAATTACGTCTTCTTTATTTCTGACAAAGGAATGGGCAATAAAATCAAGATCATTGTCTGCGGCAAATTTAATAAACCCCTTGTCCTTTTCGCTGAGGGCCGGCAGGGTGACATGGACCGAGGGTATATTGATACTTTTTCTGGCCTGGATTACTCCGTCATTTTCCACATGGCAAATGAGATACTGGTCATCCTTGTCCATGACAGCCAGGGCAATATAGCCGTCATCAATGAGGATGGAACTTCCCATGGGAACGTCGGCAACAAAATGCTCATAGGAGACGCAGATCACATCATCCCTGGAAATTTCATCTGGTGCGCCTTTGATGCGTATATAATCCCCATGTTTTACGCTAAGTGGTTTTTCAGCGTCACAGGTTCTGATCTCAGGCCCCTTGGTGTCCAGAAGTAGACCAATTTTATCCGATACACTGCGGGTATTGGAAATCACCTCAAAGGCATCTTCATGGCTCATGTGGGCAGTGTTGAGACGAACCACATTCATCCCTGCCCTGTAAAGCCTGTCGATAAAATCAGTGGAACAATTTAAACTAGAGATAGTGGCGACTATTTTTGTTTTCCGTTGCATGGGAAGACACTCCTTTCATACAGATTGTGATAATGAAATTTTCAATGCCGATATTGGCCTCAATGGGTGATGTTTTCAATTGATAATCCAGATCACTTAGGGCAATCATAGCATCCTTTAACTCTTCCAGGGAAAAATTTTCAGATTTTTGAAAAATTAAAAAAACCGGATATGGGCTTTTGGGATTCGGGGCAAGCAGAAGATCGGCGGGTATAACCTTTTTCTTTTCTTTTCCTTTTGTCTTATTGGATTTTACAATTAACAAAAAAGAATCCCGCTCTTCAACAGCCTTTTTGATCTTTCCATCATAGGAAAGTATCATTGGCATCATCCCCTGTTTAAACCCGTTAAAATTCATTCTTTTGAAATGATGGGGATCCTTGATTTTTGAAAATGACATGATAAAACTTTTTATCATCAAAAGCTTTCGCACCTGATTCTCAAGGGATTTTAAAATCTGGAGGGGATGAAACCCATCTTTAAACAGAGATGAAAGAACAGTCAATGCCTTGGCAGCATCCTTTTCCAGCAATGCATTGGTCAGGCTGAAGATAGGATCTTTTTTATCCCTTATCACCACAGCTTTAATATCATTGACTCCGATCAGAGGATTAGCCCCGACATAGGCAACAAGTTTTTCAATATTCCTGGCAAAAAGTTCGGGACTAAACCCGGTTTGATCCACAAGGGCATTAAAAGCCGCTGCATCCATGCGTTTTTTAGGGGTTGCCAACAAATTTTGCGCAATCTCCCGGAGCACCACCCTCTGCTCATCCATGTCCGCTTTTCTGACACCCTGAGATACAATGCAGTCAATGATAGTCCCATGGGCCTGAATGGTTTTGAACACCTTTTTTCTCTTGTCCAGGGTGGAACAGGTCATCACAAGGGTATGCTTTTCAGGAATACCTTTTTCAATCAAACCTGAAAGAAGGTCCATGTCTGTTTTGGAATAGGAAATTTCAGAGGATGAACCTGCCCCTGAAAACAGGGGAGCATTTTTAACGGCAATCACCTTTCTGGATAATAAAAAGGAAAATGTAGTGGTCTGTTCAATTATATCCCCCATGGAAGTGGTACTGCCCTCAAGTTGGTCAAGGCCGAATTCACGGCCCACCTCTTTGAGTAAAAAGGCAGACAGGGTATTAAAGGCCTCTCTAGCTAAAAACGCCTCACCACAGATCAAAAAAAATCTAGGTCCCGTGGATTCGGACAGGGATCCCAGATAATCGTCAAGACTGTTGTATTTAATGATTGGCATTGGCTGATCTATATAATTTTATAAGTATAACCAGGGCCAAAAAGGAGACAACCAGACCGATTCCCTGGGACAGGGACAAAAATTCAAAGAAAAAATCCCCCCTAAAATCTCCCCGGAAAAATTCAATCCCTGACCTGAACCCGGAATATAGCATGATATAAATTAAAAATACCATGCCGTGAAATTTCTTTCTTTTCTGGAGCCACATCAAAATGAGAAAGAGTAAAAAATTTGAAAGGACCATATATATCTGCGTGGGGTGCAAATAGACATTTAAAGGGGCCAGACCGTCAGGGTTGGTGAATTTGATGGCAAAGGGCAGGTCACAAGCTTTACCATAGCAACAACCGGCAAACAAGCAGCCTAAACGACCTATTGAATGACCCAGGGCAATACCGGGAGCTATGATATCGGCAGTCCTGGCAATTGGCATTTTTTTTATCTTTAACATTATAAAGCAGGCAGCTACAGCGGCAAGAAACCCCCCAAAAAAGACCAGGCCTCCGTTCCAGATTTTAAATATTTCCAAGGGATTGTTCCGAAAGGTATCAAAATTTATCAATACGTAGAGAAATCTGGCCCCGACAAGGCCTGCCAAAAGGATCACAAAAAACAGATCCGAAATCACCTGGTCAAAGGTATTGTAAAGCTTTGCATTCCGCTTGGAAAACCAAACGGCTGCCATAAACCCCAGGGCCAGAAAAAGGCCATAGGTATATAATTTTATACTGCCAAGATCCAAAAGTATGGGATGCATACAAACCTTATTTAATTTAATAAATCTTGTCTTATAAATCCGGTATTTTATTTAATACCAAATGGTAAATCAGGATGGCCATGCCAATGCTGATGGCACTGTCTGCAATATTAAAAGCAGGCCAGTGGGTCGTGCCTATATAAAAATCTAAAAAATCCACGACCTTGCCAAATCTGAACCGGTCAATCAGGTTGCCGATGGCCCCGCCAAAAATCAGGGCCAGCCCAAAGGAAAGAAAAACAAGATCCCTGGCAACCTTTTTGTATAGCCAGAGAATAAACAGGGCCACCAATGAGGAAAGAAAGAGAAAAATAAATTTTCTCACCACTTCCGACCCATCGGCAAAAAATCCAAATGCCCCCCCGGGATTCAACACATGGTTGATATTAAAAAAATTTTCAACCACGACTATGTAATCGTGGAGTGCCAAATTAAGGGTGATCAGGTATTTTGTCACCTGGTCGGCAATAACAATCCCCCCGCTGACCAGGATCAGTCGTATCAGTTCTTTTTTTCCCAAAAATTGCTTCCTTACAGGATTTTTTTCAAGGCTGCGGCACATCTTGGGCAGGCAGTGGGGTGTTCGCTGTCCTCTCCAATACCAATATCAAATCTCCAGCAGCGCTCGCATTTTTCACCTGTTGCTTTTTTCACTCTAATGGTAAGGCCCTCAATCTCCTTGCCCTGGTAGACATCCCCATCAACATTGTCCATATTATCCACAAGAATTGCAGATGAAACAATGAAGATATCATTCAGGTTTTCAGTCAGGTTTTCCACCTGCCCCTTGAGTTCAGAATCAGGCAGTAAAATTTCAAGGGCTGCATCC
>DAOWDR010000514.1 GCA_030638935.1 Desulfobacteraceae bacterium
GTATACTCTTTGTGCCTGGTTCGAGAGTATGGAGATTGATCAGGGGAAGGAAGAGGTTGTCATAAAAAGCTGGATTGAAAACCAGGATGGTAAAAATGTAATTGAGGGTAAAGCAGTTGCTGGATTGTTACGGGGGATGAAAGATAAAATTTGAAATGCGAAAAAGCCCTTGGTTAGAGGGGCTTCAGGTTTTATGAGGAGTTTGGGAAGTTCGGAGGCGGTGCCTGAAAATCCCCGTGTCAGCAGTTAAATTCTGTTCCTGAGAACCATTTTTAAAAAGGCTTCCAGTGATTTTCGCTGGAAGCCTTTTTTGCTTTAAACAATTAGTGCCCATGGCATTTTTATTTACCCTGAAAGATACTGTGACATTTTGCAGCGTTCTTTAAATCCAAAAATCGCCTTGATCCCAAATAGAAGTCGCTGCCAAAAAAATATATAATTGTTGTTTCACCACCACCCCATTGTGGATAAAAAATGGTTAACCTATATGGATCTTTCCTGATAGCCGTTATCATTAATAAAAAAGGGGGGATCATTGGACACTGGAATATCAATATTCAATTAAAGACCATTTTATTAATTAAGATATTTATAATAATGGCTATGCAAACCGGTTGGATATATGTATCATTAAACAACTGGCTCAATAATTTTCTATTCACCCTTAAAATTGTACCAAGCTTATTTTTAAGACCATTTTAACCTTAAAAAGGAGATTGTTATGGAATCAAGCGTTTACAAAATTGTTGAAATTGTAGGATTTTCCGATGTTTCCTGGGAAGAAGCCGCTAAATCTGCCGTTGCAGCGGTTGACAAATCTGTTCGGGATATGCGTGTAGCTGAGGTTGTCAAGATGGATATGCGTTTGGAGGATAACAGGATCGTTGGTTATCGCACCAAATTAAAAGTCTCTTTTAAACTGGAATAATCCATGGATAAAATTCAGGAATAACTGGGATAAAAATTTCTGTCAAAAAATTTAGTTCACCCCTGAAATGTTCGTGATTGTGAAACAGTCTTTGTCCTAATGCATAATAAAAGGGTGTCCACACTTTTACTGGTGTGCAAGTTCCCCATTGGAAGGAAAAGCCTAAAGGTAATACTGGAAACCCACCTTTTGAACCAATGGTTCAAAGTCTTTACGAGCAACACGGCACTTTCGGGGGTAATTGTGTCAAGCTAAGATACCAGCCCAAGTCTATAAAGGGACTTTTTTGGAAATACCTGATTCATATGGGAAGCCCTTGAGTTCCACCTTGGGCCACGGCAATTTGAGGCTGATTTCCAGGTATGGACTGATTATTATTTTTCCAAAAAAGAAATCGTCTATTTTTTATACCTGAAAACAAAAAAATACTGGTGTTAATCAAACAGACCTGATAAAAAATTTTCATACCAATGGTGGAAACTGCGAACTAAAATTCAGGAGCAATCCAATGGAAAAAAAACATATCTGGCTGGTGTTGATCATTTTTTTTGTTTTAGGAATTGCCTTTCAGGTTCAGGCAAAAGGCTGCAAAGACCTGTCAGAAGGTCAAACCCTTTACGTACCGGTCTATTCCCATATTTATATCGGGAACAAGGCCAATCCTTATCTGCTCACCGTCACCTTGAGCATTCGGAATATAAATCCTTTGCACCCCATCACCCTCTCTGTTGTGGATTATTACGGAACCCAGGGGAAACTGATTAAACATTATCTGGACAAACCCCTGTCACTGCCCCCCATGGCATCAACCAGATACATCATCTTATCAAAGGACAAAGAGGGAGGATCAGGGGCTAATTTTATAGTTAACTGGTCATCAAAAAAACCGGTAAATCCACCCATTGTCGAGTCCATAATGATCGGTACTCAATCCCAGCAAGGGATCTCCTTTACTTCCAGGGGACAGGTAATTGTCCAAACAAATCCCTAGAATCTTTTTACCATTGGACTGCCGGGCCAATCAGTTTTTGGCTTTGAATTTCAGGGTATTGGGAATAATGAGGCGTTCCGGCTCATAGGAAAGCTTTGCCTGGCGCAGGCCCTTGATACCCAGATCCTGCTCCCGGTTTACAAAGACACATTTATTCTGCAGATATTTTGCTGTTTCCTGGTTGATGACCTGGGCAGCCCCTTTAAAGTCCATATCGGATTTTTCAAACTGAATATTATAGGTATCATGATTAAGACGGCTGAACACAGAAAAGGCCACCAGCCTATTTTTTATCCATAGCCCGATCCCTTCAAATCCCAGGCTGTCAAAATAATCAAAGGCTTTTTCAATGGCCTTGAATTCATCTTCAAGATCTTTGGATGGTTTTTCCCTGGTTTCCAGTAGATGGCGGGTAAAATCCCTGGCAGCGTTACGATCATCTTCTTTCAGGGGTGAAACCGAATAATCCGGATTGTGACGCTTGAACTGGGAAATCAAATTTCTCTTTTTATGGAGTTTGGTCCCGTTAAGTTCAACAAGGCTGTCAACCCGGTAAATATATTCTGCATTGTCCCGTTCTTCCAGGACGGTATAGAACTGCTCAATACCTGGGTGGGCATCAACATATTCCCCTGGGAAAATACTGATATCCGGTTCAAAGCCCA
>DAOWDR010000229.1 GCA_030638935.1 Desulfobacteraceae bacterium
ATCAAAATACTCCTTTAACAGGGCACCAAGCCCCCTCTCCCGGACATTTAAAAACCTACAGGCAATTTCAGTGTCAAAAAGGTTTTCTATGCGACACCCAAGTTCCCTGTCCAAACTTCTTACATCAAAATCAGCCCCGTGGAAGATCTTAATGATATCCTGGTTTTCAAGGAGTGTAACAAAGGGAGAAAAATCATTGATTAAAAAAGGATCCACCAGAAATGCATGATCTTTTCCAGCAATCTGGATCAGACAGATCTTTTCCTTAAAACAATGCATGGAGTCTGCCTCCAGGTCCACACCGATTATTTTTTCCTGGCCCAAACCCTTGCAGACCGTTGCCAATTCCCCATCTGACTCAACAAACTTAAAATTCAACATCTTTTCCCTTGATTGTTTACATCACTTCTTCTAAAATTCTTATTTTTATATTTAAAACCAATTAAATACAATGGAAAATAAGATGATTAACATAACATTTCCCGATAATGCGGTAAAACAGTTTGAAAATACACCCACTGGAATGGAAATTGCTATAGGCATTTCCGAAGGATTTGCCCGAAATTGTGTGGCCGTAAAGATAGGGGATCGCCTTCTGGACCTGAGCCTGCCCATCAAAGAAGATGCATCTGTCAGCTTCATCACTGCAAAGGATGACCAGGGGCTTGAAATCCTGCGTCATTCCTCTGCCCATGTCATGGCAGAGGCGGTGCTGAATCTCTACCCGGATGCCAAACTGACCATAGGCCCTGTTGTAGAAGACGGGTTTTACTATGATATAGATATGCCCCCCATCTCAGAGGATGACCTTGGCTCTCTTGAAGCTCAAATGAAAACTATCATCAAAGCAAAAAACTTATTTGAACGCCGGGTGGTTTCCAAGGAAGAGGCCTTAAAACTTTTCAAGGACAACCCCTTTAAACTGGAAATGATCAATGAACTGGAAGACCAGGAAATTTCCATCTACCAGAATGGAAAATTCATTGACCTTTGCCGGGGACCCCATATTCCCCATACCGGTATGATCAAGGGATTCAAGCTTTTAAAAATCTCCGGTGCCTATTGGCGGGCAGACCAGACCAGGGAACAGCTCCAGCGGCTCTACGGCATCTCCTTTTTTGACAAAAAGAAACTCAATAAATACATTCATTTGATTGAGGAGGCCAAAAAACGGGACCATCGAAAACTTGGAACCCGGCTGGATCTTTTTTCTTTCCACGACGAAGCCCCAGGCATGCCCTTTTTCCATGCAAAGGGAATGGACATGTGGAATTCTCTTCTGGACTATTGGCGGGATGAGCACAGGGCAGCCGGGTATGTGGAGACCAAAACCCCGGTCATGCTCAACCGGAAACTATGGGAAAAAAGCGGCCACTGGGAAAACTACCGGGAAAACATGTACACCTCGGTGATTGACGATGAAGAATATGCCATCAAACCCATGAACTGTCCCGGGGGCATGATTCTTTATAAAACAAAGGCCTATTCTTACAGGGACCTGCCCCTGAGGGCCGGCGAAGTGGGCCTTGTCCACCGCCACGAATTATCCGGCGCCCTGTCAGGGCTGTTCCGTGTCAGGGCATTTCACCAGGACGATGCCCACATCTTCATGACCCCGGACCAGATCGGACAGGAAGTACTGGGAGTTCTAGAACTCTCGGAACGGATATATAAGCGGTTCGGCCTGACCTTTCATCTGGAACTGTCCACCCGGCCAAAAAAATCGATTGGTGAGGATGCCCAGTGGGAAGAGGCCACCAACGGCCTGAAAGCCGCCCTGGAACAATATGGCCAGGACTATGTCATCAATGAGGGGGACGGGGCCTTTTACGGTCCGAAAATTGATATCCATATCAAAGATGCCCTGGGCAGAACCTGGCAATGCGGTACGATCCAGCTTGACATGGCCCTGCCCGAACGTTTTGACCTAAGCTATAAGGGCCAGGACAATGAAAAGCATAGGCCCATAATGATCCACAGGGTAATCTACGGATCCATGGAACGGTTTTTCGGAATTTTAGTGGAGCATTTTGCCGGTAAGTTCCCTTTATGGCTGGCACCGGTCCAGGCGATTCTTTTGCCCATCAACCAGGATCTGGCAGAATACGCAGATAGCATTAAGCAGGCACTGGAAGCCCACAGAATCCGATGTGAAGTGGACAAGAGAAGTGAAACCCTGAAAAAGAAAATCCGGGAAGCCCAAATCAATTACGTGCCTTTGATCATCACCATCGGGGATAAGGAAAAAGAAAGTGAAACACTGTCGGTGCGAACCCTGGACGGCAAGGTAAGAATGGGACTTTCCATGGATAAGTTTGTGACCCAGGTCAATCATCATATCAAGGAACGAACTCTGGATGAAGCCATCCTCTAAGACCAGTGACAACCAAAATCACGGCAGGGGCAATGTGGCTTCAATATTAAAATTGAATCTCTATTACAGGCTGCCCCTGCTGGCCTTTTGTCTTTTCCTTTTCTTTCAATCCTCTTTTCCATCCATAAATTCAGCCCCTTTGTTTCCCCATGATGACAAACTCATGCACATGGGGGCCTATGCATTTCTGGCCTTTCTGGCCGCCCGTAATCTGCACCATGAAAGACCATTTTTCAGCCAAAGGAAACTTAAGGTTCTGGCCATCCTCTTTGCTGTCTCTTACGGTCTCTCAGATGAGATCCACCAGGCCTTTGTTCCCAGCAGGATGGCCTCGGCATGGGACTTTGCCGCTGATATTCTGGGCAGTTTTCTAGGAGCCGGTTTTTACCTTACCTTTTTCCATGGGAAAAAATAAATGCTTATCCTGTGCAAGCTATAATGCGAAGCTATATACCTCCCGGATAGATTTAAATACAACGAGACCACTATGATTGATTTTTCAGATAAAATTGTTCAGATTCTCAACCACGGAGCCCTGAACCTGGGACTGGGATATTCCCTCAAAATATTTGATGTAATGGATAAAATCGGAGAACCTGCCGGCTTAGAGGCCCTGGCCACTGCCACCACCCTTGACAGCCGATATCTCAAAGAATGGCTAGGCATCATGGTCACAGGGAAAATCATTACCCTGTCGGCCAATAACCAGGGGGAAGAGACCTATTATCTGCCGAAAGCACATGCCGATGTCCTAACCCGCAGGGCCGGGAACGGCAACCTGGGAGTCTATACCCAGGAGACTCCCCTGCTCACGGTCAGCGCCATGGAAGCAATTCAAAAAAAATTTTCCACCGGAGAAGGCGTACCTTTTTCCAACTATCCCCGGTTCCAGGCATTCATGTCCCAACTATCCAACGCCAAACACAAACAGGTGCTAATCCGGGATTTTTTACCCTCTGTGGACAAGGGCAGGCTGGTGGAACGCCTGAAACAGGGTATCCGGGTATGTGATCTTGGCTGTGGAGAAGGGGTTGCCTTAAATCTCATGGCCGGGGCATTTCCAAATTCCCGATTTCTGGGGTTGGACAATCATGAAAAGGCCATTGCAATTGCCAAAAATTCCGCCCAAAACTTGAATCTGGCCAATGCCTGGTTCAAGGTAACAGATGCCGCCCAAATTAAAGGGGACAACTCTTTTTTTCAAAAATTTGACTATGTTACTGCCTTTGACGCCATCCATGACCAGTCCCACCCCTTAGAGGTTCTTAAAGGCATCAGAACCATGCTGAAACCAGGCGGGTTTTTTTCAATGATAGACATCAAGGCCGCCACCCGTCTTAAGAACAATCTGGATCATCCCATGGGTCCCTTTCTATATACGGTCAGCCTCATGCATTGCATGCCCGTAGGTCTCAATGACAAGGGCAGCGGGCTCGGTATGATGTGGGGCAGAGAACAGGCTGAAAAGCTTCTTGCCCGGGCCGGTTTTGACCGGGTTGATGCCCTTCCGATCCCCAATGATCCTTTTAACCTGCATTTTCTCTGCCAAACCCTGAACAACAAATAATAGGAATTGTACCCATGAAAATCATAACCCTGCTGGAAAACACAACTTCAAACCAGGACCTGACCCCTAAACACGGTCTTTCTCTGTACATTGAAACAGATAATAAAACTATCCTGTTTGATACAGGGCCTGATAATTCATTTATCGAAAATGCCCAGAAACTGAATATTGATCTGTCAAATGTGGATATTGTCTTCATTTCCCACGGACACTCAGACCATGGCGGCGGGATACCCGGGTTCCAAAAAATTAATAAAAAAGCCAGGATCATCCTGTCCGGGTCTGCCATGAATTCATTTTATGTCAAATCGCTGGGTACCTACAGGCATATCGGACTTCCCAGGGATGAAATAAACACCGGCCAATGCGATTTTATCTCCCAAGACAAACAAATTCATGACAATATCCATATCTTTACCCAATTTAACAAAACCGGCTTCATTCCGCAGGGCAATCTAAGTCTGAAGGTCAAAAACAGCCAGGGTAAAAAAATAGGGGATGGTTTTCCCCATGAAATCGCAGTCCTCATTCGCCAAGGTGATACCAATATTTTATTCACCGGCTGCTCCCATTCCGGTGTGGGCAATATGGTTGAAACCGTTCTCAACAGAACCGGCCTTGGCAGGATAGACATGGTCATGGGCGGATTCCATCTATTTAACCCGGCAAAACAAGAAACAGAATCCCGGGAACGTATCCAACAGCTTGCCAAAGAGCTATCTGCCTATCCTGACACAAAATTTTATACCGGACACTGCACTGGCCAAAAAGCCTTTG
>DAOWDR010000517.1 GCA_030638935.1 Desulfobacteraceae bacterium
CAGAACGTGGCATGGGCCCCTTCGTTCATGGAACCGCCATCAACTATGCTTTTATCTTCTGCATGGACAAATATGGGAATATCAAGCCCTTTACAATATTCAAGTGCCCGTCTCATCAACAAAGAATTTTCAACGGGCATTCCGTCGTCGGTGGCAGCTCTGATACCGGCCATTTTCATATCATAAATTTCTGACAGGGATGTCCCAAAGGACCCTTGTGAAATGGCACCGGCCGGGTACACCTTTGCAGCACGGGCTTCTTTACCTTTGTTTATAATAAAGCTTGTGACCTGGCTGTTATCATTGACAGGAGTTGTGTTGGGCATGGAACAGACAGCGGTGAACCCGCCCTTTGCCGCAGCTTTTAATCCGGATTCAATGGTCTCCTTATATTCATGACCTGGTTCCCGCAGATGGACGTGGATATCGATCAAACCGGGTACCACAATCATTTCCGCAGCATCCACCACCTGAACTTTGGATTTATCAACTTGCTTTGATAAATTTGGTGAATCAGTTGGATCAAAAATTGCCTCAATCACCCCGTCCTTGACAAGAATATCTCTTTTGTCATCCAAGTTCCCGGGGTCAAGTACCCTTGCCCCTTTAATCAGAATCTGCATGTCTGCTACCTCCTGCCACGATATAGAAAAGTGCCATTCTCAATGCAACCCCGTTGGTGACCTGATCTAAAATCATGGAACAATCTGAATCCGCCACCTCACTGGATATTTCAACCCCACGGTTCATGGGTCCTGGATGCATTATAACCACGTCCTTTTGGGCAAGCTTTACCCTGGCCGGATTCAGCCCATAAAGACTTGCATATTCCCGTTCACTGGGAAATAATATATTTCCCTGTCTTTCTTTTTGGATCCTGAGCATCATAATAACATCCGCCCCATCCACACAGGAATCCATATTTTTTGCCACCCGGCATCCCAAACTTTCAATGCCCTTTGGGATCATTGTTTGGGGCGCACAAATTGTCACCTTTGCCCCCATTTTTGAAAATCCGATAATGTCGGACCTGGCGACCCTGGAATGGGATATGTCCCCCACAATGGAAATATTAAGTCCCGTAAGGGTTCCTTTTTTCTCCCGGATACTCATCATATCCAAAAGGGCCTGGGAAGGATGGGCATGGATGCCGTCCCCTGCATTAATAACCGAGCAGTTTACCCGCTTTGAAATCACATGGGCTCCCCCCGAGGAAGAGTGCCGGATGACAATTACATCCGGATTCATGGCCTCAAGGTTTTTGGCAGTATCAATCAGGGTCTCGCCTTTGACTATGCTGGAGGAACTTTTGGCAATTGACACCGTGTCAGCCGATAGCCTTTTGGCGGCAATCTCAAAGGAAAGCTTTGTTCTGGTTGAAGGTTCCTGGAAAAAAAGAATAATGGTTTTCCCCCTGAGGGTGGGAACCTTTTTAACCGGCCGTTCCGAAATCTCTTTCATCCCCCTGGCCGTATCAAGAATCATGGTGATTTCACTGGGTTCCAGGGAATGAATATCAAGGATATCTTTTTTTTCAAACCACATATTACCTACCTTATTTTTTCTAGCTTAAAATAATAAATTACCCAGTCTGCCCCACCGAACACCAAAATCTTTCTTGTTCCAGGACCAATAAATCATAAAGGCCTCCCCTTTGATCTCAGTCAGGTCTACAAAACCCCAGAATCGGCTGTCATGACTGTTATCCCTATTATCTCCCATCACAAACAGCTTTTTATCGGGGATGGTAATTTTCCTTAAATTATCCCTGGTGCTAAAATTACCTGGAATAATCCTATTCTCCTTGTATACGGCATAGGGTTGCCTGGTAACGGGTTTGTCATTTACATAGAGCTGCTTGTCTATGATTTCAAGGGTGTCCCCCCCGATGGCTATAACCCGTTTAATAAAATCCTTGGACGGGTCCTCGGGGTATTTAAAGACCACAATATCTCCACGTTCAGGATCTTTGACCGGGATCAGGGTCTTCCCATCGGTAAAGGGTATTTTTACCCCATAAATAAATTTATTGACCAAAATCTGGTCACCAATCTGCAAGGTTTCCAGCATGGAGCCGGAAGGAATTTTAAAGGCCTGTATAATAAAAGTCCGTATGAACATGGCAATAATAATTGCAATAACAATGGCTTCTATATTCTCTCGCCAGGCATTTTTCTTAGTCGTCGGTTTTTTAGTTGTCATTTATTTTTAATTTCACTTTACTATTAGCAGAACAGGTGCTGGGGTTGGCCTAAAAAGAACCTGGATCGCTGGATCTGGGTTTTGAGTATCTGTGCAATTTTTCTTGCCTTTACCATACTGGACAGGGGAACCGTGGGAATTTTTTCACCCTTTATCATGATACTGCCGCTTTTTAACTCGGCATAACTAACCTGTCCATAGGATTTTGAAATGGCCTTGGGGTAATCATACCCGTAATCAACCACCTGGGTAAAAATCTCATCATCTGAAACCGCTGTAAATTTCAGCATTTCCTCGTTTAAAATGGGGATGGGGATGCCAAGACCAATGGAAAGGGAACATCCATACCCTCTGATACTCTGCCCCACAAGCCATTCCGGAGACATTTCTTTTAAGTCACCCATGACGGAAAGGGTTCCCGAAGGCGTCACCGGCACCCCGTTCAATCCGCGTTCCACATCCTTTTTATGCTGGGTTCCGGTCCAGGTGACATACCCCTGGGTCCCGCCCAGAAAAATTCTGGTGCCAAGGCCGATGGTTTTTAAATAGGGGTCATTGAACAAGGGACTCAGCTCACCTGAAGTCGAATAATTAGCATTGCCCATTTTTGATTTCAAGGTCCCCATATAGGTATATTTTATTTTGTCGGACCTGTTTATCGCACAATTGTAGTTTTGGTAGGCATTGCGGGGGTTGCAGAGCATGGCATTGGGCAAATCTTTCAACCTCACGATCTTTTCTATTCTTTTATTTGGATAGCAGTCAGTACCATAACTTTCAGCCCTGACTTCTACCTCCTTACCAGCCACAAGGTCCTGGATCACATGCCCCCCACCATAATTAAATTCACCTGGATAGTATTTATTCAAGGGATCATCATCACAGGTTTGGGTTGCACCAAGATAGCAGTCCACAGCCGCAAGTCCCGAATATGCCGGCACATTGTTGAACCAGGTTTTGGTGGTTCTTACAAGGGGGTTGAACTGGCCGATATTAATAAATGCCCCTGAAGAACACATGGGGGCGAAGGTTCCTGTGGTGACCACATCCACTTTTTTGGCAGCTTCAACCACCCCCTGCTTTTGAGCAATATCAATGATCTCTTCCGCAGTGACAACCACGGCCTCACCCCGGGCAATTTTTTTATTTATCTGCTCGTATGTTTTGTTTACTTTAAATTCATTCATAATTAACCTTTACAGATCATTTTACCATAAGTTTAACTGATTCAATTTTTGACGTGATATTATTTTTTATCCAGGCAGTATCCCACCATTCAACAGGATTGACAAATGTATTGTGGACAATCATTGAAAAATGCAAATGATCCCCTCCTGCAAGACCGGTTAATCCTGTGCTGCCGATGACATCTCCCTTTGACAATTCATCACCTTTATTCACCGTTATTTCATTTAAGTGGGAGTAGAGACTGGCAAGCCCGAAACCATGATCAATGATAACGGTATTGCCAAAAATGCCCTCATTTTCTGCCATAATCACCCGGCCCCCGTTGGCTGCCTTAATTTTTGCATTGGCAGTGGACGCAAGGTCGATTCCCAGGTGAATTGCCCGGTCGATTTCCTTACCCTTGTATTTGTAAATCCGCCGGTCTGCCCAGCTTGAACGGGTTGCAGCACCTGCAAGCCTTCCAAACCGGCCTTCCCATAGAATCTCACCCACAGTATCCTTTGGAAAATCTAAAACACGGGTAATATTTTTTTCTCTCAACTTATCATTAATGTATAGGAATTTTTTAAGCAAAGGATTTTGGGATCCCACAAAGCCTTCAATTTCATCCAGGTCAAAATCCGGCATTTTAAATTCCAGAAATCTATCTGATATATTCAAAATATCTGTTTTAAAATTTTTGTCTCTTATATAATGGTGGAACCCCCTTTTGGCTTCATTTCCGGCAAGATCACGGGCAGTGACAAAAATCTGAGTTCCCGGACCCTGGTAATGATCCAGGGCAAAAAAAGCAGCGTAAACATCCTTGTTTTCAAACAGTCCCGAATGACCCGGAAAAAAGTTATCCCCCACCATAACTCCGCTTTTGGCATTTTCCTCAAACAGCCTGTAAATTACCAATCCGCTGCCACCTCTTTCGATATTGTGGTTACGGGTCAACACCTTAATCTTGGGAGGCTTTGTGTCAATAACAACCTTGTTTTCCTCGTAAAAAATATTGCCGCTATCCCACCCTTTCCATGAATAATCGGTCACCATGACCCGAATAAGAGCTTCTCCTTCATCCATCCCGTATTTACGGGATTCAACCGGAATTACAAAGGAATCTTCGTTCACCCGTTTATCGGAAAAAAAACTGATAACAGAAGAAGGGGGATATTCTTTTTCAAGGAGCACTTTTTCATTGTCATTCTGCATGATGGAAACCATGACTTTTCTAAGTCCTGTACCCTTATCATCAACTTTTAGAGACATTTCATAGGATTTTTTCAAGTATAGAGATGGCAATGTTACTTCCACCTTGGGGCCGGCACCCTCATATTTATAAAAAAGTATCCATACAAGGGGTATGAGGATTGCCAGAAAAACAATAATTAAAACAAGTTTCTTCATCAAATATACCTATTTTTTCAAGAGGTTAGCTTTCATCAAAACAAAATGCACTAAAATACCAGCAATGGTCTAACTTATCAAGGAATTTTACATTCTTGACTTTTTTGGCCCCAAAATATAATTTAGCCCATAAACTTCAATTTAAGGAATACCTAATGAATAATTACCGGACGAATAATCACCCGGAGAACAATAATCGAACAAATAATTTCTTTTTTAATTTAATTAATACACCCTCCCCTGTTTTTTTCCTCATTGCAGGCCCCTGTGTGATTGAAAACTATGAAACCTGTTTTTCCATTGCTCAAAGTCTAAAAAAAACCACTGAAAAGCTGGGGATACCCTTTATATTCAAAGCCTCTTTTGACAAAGCAAACCGGACTTCCATAGATTCCTTCCGGGGTCCCGGTTTTGAACAGGGATTAGATATTCTCAACCAGATTAAAAGCAAGCTTAAGGTTCCTGTCATATCGGACATTCATCTTCCCGACCAGGCCCAAAAAGCAGCCCAGGTTCTTGATATAATTCAAATCCCGGCTTTTTTGTGTAGACAGACAGATTTAATTCTTGCAGCCTGCGGCACTGGCAAACCAGTGAACATTAAAAAAGGGCAATTTCTCTCACCCTTTGAGTGTAAAAATATCATTACCAAGGCAAATTCTTTTGGGAACCATGATATCAGTATCACTGAAAGAGGTGCTTGTTTCGGGTATAATAACCTTGTTGTGGATTTCAGATCCATCCATATCCTCAATGAAATGGGGGTTCCGGTCATCTTTGACGCCACCCACAGCGTCCAATTGCCGGGCGGGGCATCTGATTCATCTGCAGGAGAAAGCAAATTTGTCCCCACCCTTTCAAAGGCTGCCATTGCATCAGGTGCCCATGGACTTTTCATCGAAACCCACCCGGAACCTGCAAAAGCGCTTTGTGACGGTCCCAATTCAATGCCTCTTGATGATATGGAATCTTTGCTGACCACCCTTCTGGCCATCAAAAAAGTATCTGGATAACCTGGGATGGAAAAACAAACGGGCCTCAAAAAATTAGATCCCAAAAGGTTAGACCCCAAAAAGTTAGAGCTAGTGAAATTGCTGCTCCTGGATGTGGATGGGGTTCTTACAGACGGACAAATTACCTATACTGATTCTGGTGAGCAGATCAAAAGTTTCAATTCAAAGGACGGCCTGGGGTTAAGACTGCTCATGGATAATAATATCATGGTCGGCATTGTTACTGGCCGAAAATCCAATGCCCTGGTTCACCGCTGCCGGAATCTTGGCATAGACCTTGTATTTGACGGCATCTCAGATAAGGCTGCTGCCCTGGCTAAAATCACTGAACAAACAGGTGTTAACGCCAAGCATATTGCCTTTGTAGGAGACGATCTCATAGATCTGCCGGCAATGATCCGCACAGGAATTTCAATCACTGTTCCCGATGCACCGGAAGAGGTAAAAAACCAGGCCGACATGGTCACCTATGCCAGAGGAGGCCATGGTGCGGTGAGAGAAATTTGTGAAGCCATCCTCAAGGCCCAGGGTGGGTGGGAAAAGTTGATAAACAAATATTTGTCATGAATAAATCCAGCAAAAAAAAACTAATTTATCCTTTAACGGGATTGCTAATTTGTATTCTTTTAGGACTTGGAATCTTTTTGTATGTTAACAAAATATTGAACACACCCATTACCATAAAAAAAATCGATGTAGACTCCACGGCTGCTCTAAAACTGAATGTATTGGAACAGATTTCCAAAAAAAATGGTATCACCGAATGGAAATTAAAGGCCTCTTCCGCCACCTTGTTAAAAAAAGAAGACAAAGCAATCCTAAAAGATGTTGATGTTATTTTCTATACAAAAAAAGAGACCCAGGTACACCTGACATCTGATGAGGGTATCCTAAATACCCGTACCCATGATATGACCTTTTTGAAAAATGTAATTGTCCGCCATGAAACTTACACCCTCAGAACTGATAAGTTGCATTATAAAAAAAAACCACATATAATAACTTCAGACGTGCACGTCACCCTTGAGGACAGGGAATCGGTTATTGAAGCGGATTCCATGGTGACTAAATTGAATCAGAACAAAACCATTTTAAAAGGACATGTCAAAGGAAAATTCAGTGAAAATTTTAACATCCCATAATCCTGCTCCCTCATTTTTTACTGTCATTATTTGTGTCCTGTTTTTTTGCCTGTTTTTTATCAGTGGGGTCACCTTTGCCAAGACTCCAAACCAGTCGGACAATAAGAAAATTGCAGATAAAACACTCCATGTGATCTCTGATAAAATGGTTGCCCAAAAGGATACTTCCATGGTCGAATTCATCGGCAATGTCAAGGCGACCCGGGAAGACTCAATTATTTTTGCCGATTCAATAAAAATATTTATCCATTCTGCTGAAACAAAGAAAGAAGGCCAAAGCGATTTAAAAAAAATCATAGCCACCGGGAATGTGGAATATATTGCCGGGGAAAGAAAGGCATTTGCCGACAAAGCAGTCTATACAACCGAGGATGAAATCCTTATTTTGACCGGAAAATCTCCCAGGCTAATTACCGGAGATAGCCATGTTACGGGAAAAAAAATAACTCTCTTCAGAAATGAAGACAGAGTTATGGTCGAAAGTGACGGAGAAACCCGGGTCCAGGCTGTTTTTAATCCAAAAGACCAGAAAAAGGGTACTGATCAATAAATGTCGGAACTGGTACTTGAAAATTTAGTAAAAATCTACAACGGCAAAACCGTGGTGGACAAAGTAAATCTGACCGTGAGCCAGGGAACAGTCACAGGCCTTCTAGGCCCCAATGGTGCCGGAAAAACCACTACATTCTATATGACTGTTGGAATGATCAGACCCAACAAGGGAATAGTCTATCTGGATCAAGAGGATATCACGGAACACCCCATGTATATCAGGGCCAGAAAGGGGATTGGATACCTGCCCCAGGAATCCTCTATTTTCAAAAAACTGACTGTAAAACAAAATATAACCGCCATACTCGAAGTCTTGCCCAAAAACGGGATTGATATTGAGGACAAAGCCACCGGCCTGATGAAGGAATTGGGAATTGACCGGCTTTCCCATCAAAAAGCCGCTTCTTTGTCCGGGGGAGAGAGAAGGCGACTGGAAATATCACGGGTTTTGGCCACAGATCCAAAATTTATTCTTCTTGATGAACCCTTTGCAGGAATAGACCCTTTGGCCGTGATTGATATTCAACAAATCATTTCCCAGTTGACCAACAAGGGAATTGGTGTTTTAATTTCCGATCACAATGTCAGGGAAACCCTGGGAGTTTGTGATCATGCATATATTATGAGTCAAGGTGTTGTGATTGAATCAGGGCCGCCTGAAAAAATCATCTCAAGTGAAATAGCCAAAAAAATCTATCTGGGAGATAATTTTAAATTATAATATGGAACTTGGACTACAACAAACCCTATCGTTGACCCAGCAATTGGTGATGACCCCCCAACTCCAGCAGGCCATCAAACTACTTCAATTGTCAAGGCTGGAACTGGCTGAAACCATTGAGCAGGAAATGGAACAGAACCCGGCCCTTGAAGAAGAACTAAATGAAGACCGATCAGATCAAAATATCACTGCCCAGGAAAGTGAAACAATTGCCAAGGAAAAAGAATCCCCTGTCAAGGAAATCACAATAGACGAAAAGGTTCCATCTGATACTGACTGGGATAACTATATTAACGAGTATAACTCCACAGGGCGGATATACACAGAATCTGAAAATACCGAAGCCCCTAATTTTGAAGCCTTTACCTCGGAGAGAAAAACTCTGGAAGATCATCTCAAATGGCAATTGATGCTTTCCGGACTAAATGATGATGAAGAACGTCTTGGCCACCAAATCATTGGAAATCTGAACAGGGACGGATACCTTTGCTCTGGTGTGGATGAAATAGCTGAAAATGCTGAAGTTGAAATTCAAACCGTGGAAAAGGTTTTGGCCGTCCTCCAAACCTTTGATCCACCCGGGGTATGCGCAAGGGACCTAGGCGAAACCCTGCTGATCCAAGTTAAAATGCTTGGAATTGAAAATCATATCATCACAGAAATCATCACCCATCACTTGAAAAATCTTGAAAACCGGAACTCAAAAAAAATTGCAAAAGCCCTTAGAATTACCACAGATGATGTCCGTGCCGCAGTAAAAGTCATTCAATACCTGGAGCCAAAACCGGGACGAAAATTTACAACAGATGAGCCCGCCTATATCATACCCGATATTTATGTATACAAAGAAGAAGATGGGTTTAAAATAGTGATGAATGACGACGGGTTGCCTAAATTAAGAATCAGCCGGTTTTATAGAACCGCCATTGCCGACGGAAAAAAAATCTCAAAGGAAACAAAAACTTATTTAAACGAGAAAATGCAATCTGCATCCTGGCTGATTAAAAGCATTCACCAGCGCCAGAAAACCATTTACCTTGTCATGGAAAGTATCATTAAATTCCAGCGTGAATTTTTTGAAAAAGGGATTGCCTATCTTCGCCCCCTTATTTTAAAAGACATTGCAGAAGACATTGAAATGCATGAATCAACCATAAGCCGGGTAACCACAAACAAATACGCTTACACTCCCCAGGGACTCTTTGAGTTGAAATATTTTTTCAACAGCTCAATTGCACGCACCGGCGGCCAGTCCATGGCTTCTGCCAGTGTTAAAGATAAAATCCGGCTGCTCATTGAAAATGAAGATCCCAACACCCCGCTCAGCGACGACCGGATTGCAGTCATTCTTCAAAAATCAGACATTGAGATTGCCAGAAGAACCGTTGCAAAATACAGAAAGGTACTCAATATCCTACCATCCAATAAACGGAAACAATTATAAGGAGGTTTTTTATGCAAACAACTGTGACGTTTAAAAAAATGGACTCCTCTGATTCCTTAAAAGCCTATGTTCAAAAAAAACTGGATAAATTTGATAGAATGCTGGATAATCCGGGTGAAGCCCATTTGGTATTATCCATTCAAAAAATCAGACATATTGCAGAACTAACACTTTCCTGCGACAAGCTTAACATCCATGCCAAGGAAGAATCCGAAAGCATGTATTCCTCCATAGATGCCCTCATGGACAAGGTAAAAGCCCAGATTAAAAAACATAAGGAAAAAATCAAACGGCATATGTCGGGAAACAAACAAAGCCTTAAAAATGATACCCTGGAATTTACTGGAACGGTCACCATTCCAAACTCAGATACTTTAACTTTGGATGACATCATCATTGAACCCATTGACTACAAACCAATGGATGTGGATGATGCCCTGATTGAACTCAATTCCGGTAAGCAATCATTTTTTGTATTCAACAATGCCAGGACCGAGCAGTTGAATGTCCTTTACAAACACAATAATGGGAAACTGGGTCTCATTCAACCCAGGGGATAACAAATTAAATGAAAATCAGTGAGATTCTTAACAAAGATTCAATTGTTGCAAATCTGGAATCAACCAATAAAAATGGAGTTATAAAAGAACTATCCCAGGCCATATCAAAAACCACCAATACTGCCCCCGACGATATAGCCGCAGTCCTGATGGAAAGAGAAGGCCTTGGAAGTACAGGGATTGGCGGAGGTATTGCCATACCACACGGAAAACTTGATTCTGTAAAATCTGTCTCTGTGGGGTTTGGGCTCAGCCGCAGGGGGGTCGAATATGACTCTTTGGATAATCGGTTGGTCCATATTTTTTTCCTGCTGCTCACACCTGAAAACAGTACAGGCGGTCACTTGAAAGTTTTGGCTCAAATCTCCAAACTCCTGAAAATGGACCAATTCAAAGAAGGGCTTCGCACAGCCACATCAGTGGATGAAATATACGAAATTATCATGGAACAGAATGAAGAGTTTTAAATGGGAAACCAAAAAGTTTATATCATAACCGGCCTTTCCGGGTCTGGAAAAAGTACGGCAATTCAGGCATTTGAAGATGCCTGCTTTTATTGCGTTGACAACATGCCCATGGAACTTATCCCCAAATTTCTTGACCTTCCTTTTAGAGAGACCCCGGAGATAAAAGGGACCGCTTTTGTGATGGATATGCGGTCAAAGAACTTTATTCAAAACTATGCCTCTGGTATATCCGCCATTGAAGATCTTGGCATTTCACCCCAAATCATTTTCCTGGATTCCAGGGTCGACACCCTGTTAAAACGATATAGCCAAACACGAAGGCACCATCCTGTTGCCCATGAAAACAGTCTAATGGATAGCATAAAATCAGAAAAAAAAAGTATGCAATCCATCAAACAGGTGGCCCACCATATTATTGATACCAGCAACTATAACGTTCACCAGTTAAAGTCTGTTATCCTGAATTTGATCCATGACGGCAAAAAAGTCAGTAGCCCCATGAAACTCAATGTTCTTTCCTTTGGCTTTAAATACGGTATCCCCAATGAGGCCGATCTGGTCATGGACCTGAGATTCCTTGCCAATCCTTATTTTGTGCCTGAATTGAAAAATCTGGATGGGGAATCTGAGGCTGTAAAAAAGTTTGTCATGACAAATCCGGAGACAAGAAATTTTCTTGATAAATACTACCCCCTTCTTGACTATTTAATCCCCTTGTATAAAAGAGAAAACAAAGCATATTTAACCATTGCCGTAGGATGTACCGGCGGCAGACACAGAAGCGTTGCCATTGCTAGAAGCATTTTTGAACATCTTAACAAAAAAGGGCTCACCCCCGGCATTATCCACAGGGATATTGACAGGGATGTAAAAGAAATATGACAGGTATATTAGTTGTTACCCATGCCAACCTTGGAAGCGCACTGATTGAAACCCTTGAATTCATCCTGGGAAAAGAACAGGAGAATTTATTACCAATCTCCATTGACATAAAAGAAGACCCGGATAATTTGCGTAAAAAAATCAAGCAGGGAATTTCCAAAGTAACCTCAGACAAGGGCGTTCTAATCTTCACAGACATGTTTGGCGGTACCCCCTCCAATCTGGCCTATTCCTTTCTTGAAGAGGGTAAGGTCGAGGTCATTTCCGGGGTCAATCTCCCCATCCTTTTAAAAGCGGTTACCTCCCGAAAAAAAATGGACATGGAGACCTTAACCAGCAGCCTTGTTGAACATGGAAAAAGAAGTATTTCCCTTGCAAGCGGTATCCTAAAAGGCACCAAACGATCATAATTTTCAAACCTTTAATTTAGGAGAAAAAAATGACAATTAAAATTGGTATAAATGGATTTGGCAGAATAGGAAGAATGGTTTTCAGAATTGCTGCGGATACACCCGGAGTTGAGGTAGCAGCCATTAATGACCTTACAGACACAAACACCACCGCCCATCTCCTTCAATATGATTCTGTTCATGGTCGTTTCAACAAGACCGTTACTTCAAAAGATGATTCAATTGTGATGGATGGAAACCAAATCAAGGTAACGGCGTTTAAGGATCCGGCACAAATCCCCTGGCAGGAGGCAGACGTAGACGTGGTCTGTGAATGTACCGGATTTTTCAGGGACAGGGAGAGCGCATCCAAACATTTGGAAGGAGGGGCAAAAAAAGTATTGATTTCAGCCCCTGCCGGGAATCCTGATATTACCATTGTCATGGGGGTGAACCATGAAGACTATGATCCTTCAAACCACCACATAATTTCCAATGCATCCTGTACCACCAATTGTCTGGCCCCGGTTGCCAAGGTATTACTTGAAAATTTCGGCATTATTTCCGGCATGATGACAACCATCCATGCCTATACAGGAGATCAGCGGATATTAGATTTTCCCCACAAAGACCTTAGAAGGTCCAGGGCAGCAGGACTTTCCATGATTCCTACCACCACGGGAGCTGCAAAGGCAGTTGCCCTTGTTCTGCCGGAGCTTGAGGGCAAACTTAACGGAATGTCTGTCAGGGTTCCCACCCCCAATGTTTCCATGGTTGACCTTGTGGTCACCACCCAAAAAACAAATTTAACTAAAGAGGAGGTCAATGGGGCCCTTGAAAAAGCATCCAGGGAAAATCTGGCTGACATCCTAGGGTATAGTGACCTGCCCCTTGTTTCCATAGATTATAATTCAAATCCCTTGTCATCAATTGTTGACGCCTCTTGTACAGATGTAATAAACGGGAATATGGTTAAAATTTATTCCTGGTATGACAACGAGGCAGGGTATTCAAACCGAATGATTGACCTTGCCGTCATGGTAGGCAAATCACTATAACCTGGTCCCTTTAACCCACGGAGGCAAATTATGAACAGACGACCATTCATTGCCGGGAACTGGAAGATGTATAAAACAGGCCCGGAAGCCGTACAAACAGCAACTCAGCTTGCCGGGCTGTGTTCGAACATAAAAAACACCGAGGTAATGATAGCCCCTACAAATCTATCCCTGCCCTTGGTAGCCCAGGCCCTTAAAAACACAGATGTAAAAGTTGGGGCCCAGAACCTGTACTTTGAAAAGCAAGGGGCCTTTACCGGAGAAGTTTCAGCAGACATGATAAAAGCCGCAGGTGCTGAATATACCCTCATCGGCCATTCTGAAAGGCGCCAGTATTTTGGGGAAACCGATGAATCTGTCTGCCAAAAGATAAAAGCAAGCCTTGGAGCCGGATTAAAACCGGTATTCTGCATTGGAGAAACAAAAGAGCAACGGGAGCAGGGAAACACCTATTTTGTTCTTGACAAACAGGTCTCAGATGGGTTAAAAGGCTTAGGTCTTGGGGAATTGTCCGATTTGGTTCTGGCGTACGAGCCGGTCTGGGCCATAGGCACAGGCCTGACAGCCGGCATTGAGCAGGTAGAAAAGGTTCACAAGCATTTAAGATCCTTACTTGAAAAACTGTTCTCAAGTGATCTGGCCGACAGAACAAGAATATTATACGGCGGTTCAGTCAAGCCTGAAAATGTGAAAGACCTCATGGGTATCGAGGATGTAGATGGAGCTCTGGTAGGTGGAGCAAGTCTTGATGCAGAAAAATTTATTAACATTATTAAATATAATGAATAGGGCATAGAAATCATCATATGGCAACTATAATAGTCGGTTTACATGTTAGTGTTTGCATTCTCTTGATTCTGATAGTCCTGCTCCAAAGCGGAAAAGGGGCAGAAATGGGAGCCTCCATAGGAGGTGGCGGAAGTCAGGCTTTTTTCGGTGCAGCAGGTCCCGCCAACATATTGACTAAAATAACAACAGGTGTGGCCATCATCTTCATGGTAACCTCCCTGACCCTGGCCTATCTGTCAGGCCATCAATCCGAATCCAGTGTGATGACAGGAAATGCAACCCCAGTGGAGAAAACCTCAGAATAAAAGATCAAAACAAAAAAGTATAAGCCGAAGTGGTGGAATTGGTAGACACGCACGCTTGAGGGGCGTGTGGGGCAACCCGTGGGAGTTCAAGTCTCCCCTTCGGCACCAAAATAAAAAAAGCCACGGGCAGATCTGTTCGTGGCTTTTTTGCTTTGATAAGGTCTTGTATGGACAAAGATTATAAAAGAAATTGTTTTAAATGTAATTACTTTTATGTGACCTGGGATTCCCAGCGCCCCAACGGATGCAAAGCAATGGGGTTTAAATCAAAACTGCTGCCAAGCATTATGGTACACAGGACATCTGGAAAACCCTGCCAGCTTTTTTCAGAAAAAATGATTAGAAAGCCTGACCAGTCTTGAATTATTCAAAACCTTGTTTATATTACTCTATTATGACTAAAATTATCGACATCCAGGGGCAGGACCCCAAAAAAATAGAAAAAGAGCTTGGAGAATTTTTAAACAAAAAATTTGGTGGGAACGTCAAAATCATCTCACCCTCCATCCAGCCTGCCCAGGAAGCCATCAGCGGTAAGTCCCCTTCCAAAGGCAAAAAAGAACTAATCAATTTTAATTTAAAACCCACGGAACTCATTGCCTACCTGGATCAGTATGTGGTCAGGCAGGACAAGGCAAAGTCTGTTCTATCCACCAAAATTTGTACCCATTTTAACCGTATCCGCCACCAGGAAAGTTCCGAAGGTGAAATTTTTAAAATTACAGGCAATATAAAATCAAATATATTGATGCTGGGCCCCACTGGCATTGGAAAAACCTATCTCATAAAACTCATTGCCAAAAAGTTAGGGGTTCCCTTTGTTAAAGCAGATGCCACCAAATTTTCCGAAACAGGATATGTTGGCGGAGATGTGGAAGATCTTATCCGGGATCTTGTCAAGGAAGCCGATGACAATATTGACCTTGCCGAGTGCGGAATCGTCTATGTGGATGAAATTGACAAAATTGCGGCAAGCCCC